>NZ_JBEXPK010000052.1:0-58837 GCF_040612015.1 Streptomyces sp. NPDC006476
AGCAGCGGCAGCGTCTCGGAGGCCGTCACCAGCTCCCGCAGCGGATGCCGGGCCAGGACCGCGTCCACCTCCGGCGTCAACGCCGCCGCCAGACGCGTGGCGATGGGCAGTGAGTCGTCGCGCAGGGTCTCGACGGCCAGCAGGATCGTGGCGCGCCCGGCGCCCTCGGGCACTCCGGCGGCCACCCGGTCGTACAGCTCGGCGCCCTCCTCCAGGACCAGGCCGGCGTCGATGCCGGCCGGGACCTTGATGCGGGCGCGGTGCCGCCAGCTCGCGACGGGGTCGCTCCAGGCCTCCACCCGGTAGGTCCAGCGGCCCTCCGCGGTCGGCGTGACCTCGGCGCCCCAGCGGTCGGAACCGGGGGCCAGCTCGCGCATCGGCGTCCAGGGTCCGTGGGTGCCCTCGGGATCGGTCAGGACGACGTTCGCGGCGACGGCGTCGTGCCCCTCGCGGAACACGGTCGCGGTCACCTGGAACGTTTCTCCGGCGACCGCCTTCGCGGGACGTCTGCCGCACTCGACGACCGGATGGACGTCGCGCACCGGGATACGGCCGATGGCCGGGATCGAACTCATGGGTGTCACCTCCGCCGTGCTCGAGGCCGGGCGCGGAGCCCGGCCGGGGATACGAACCGCGCCGGAAGGGTCACCTTCCGGCGAGAAAACCGCGGGCCTCGGTCGGCGGACCGTGCCGGTCGGCCTCCTCGGCGCGGGGACGCTCGTCCTGCTCCGCCAGATAGGCGACCAGACTCGACCGCAGATAACGCTCGGCGGCGTCCGCGGCCTCGCGGGCACAACGCTTGCCCATCAACACGCACAGCGTGTAGCCGGAGTCCTCGAAGGTGGCCCGCACCGCGCGGTCCGCGGGGGACGCGAGCATGACGCGTTCCCACGCCCGGTACCGCCGCAGTTGGCGGGCCACTTCGGCTTTGGCCGGTAGCAGCATGACGCCCTTCACTTTCGGGGCTCGATGGCGCGTTTCCCGACCGTCGGGCGGCGGCCGTGCGCGTGGACACGCACGGATCCGTTACGGGCATCGAGATCTGTGACACATGGTGCATGTGCAACAACGCAGCGTCTTGTTGGAAATTCAACCGTGTCGTGCGCGCCACCCACCTGGCGTCCGCTCGTGTTGCACGAATGGCGTAGTTCGCCCACGCTTGGGGTGACTCAGGAGCGATCAGTGCTCACGCTTCGCGTTCGGGGCCCCGTCCCACCAGGGGCGAGGAGGAGCGAGAGCTTCGCCGGTGAGGAGCCAACGACGATGAAGACCGCAGTGCCCTGCTACTACCACCTCGACGTGGAAGTCAGTCCGGAGCGAGTCGGACAGGTCAGGCGCATCCTGGCCGCTCACCTCAGGCTCTGGGACCTCGAGACGCTGGTCGACCCCGTCTGCCGCGGCGCCGAGCTGCTGCTGAAGGCCATCGACGAGCACGCGACGGACAAGAACACGTCGATCGAGATGTGGTGGAACGGCCAGCACCTGATCACCGCCATCGGGGAGAACGACTGTGAACTGCGCCCGGACCAGGACCTGCGGTCCTGTCTACAGCGCATCGCCGCGATGAGCGACGGCTGGGGCTGCTGTGCCACGGACACCGGCAGCAAGGTCATCTGGTTCTCGCAGCGTGCCCGCGCCGGCGAACGTGTCCCCCTCGTACCGGTGGCGCCCGCGCCCAGTCTGCGCGAGGTGCGCCAGGTGCCCCGCGAGGTGCCCGTCGCGGCCCTCGCGGCCCCGGCCGACGGTGCCGGCGTGCTGGAGGACGCCCGGTGACCGCGAAGCGCCGCCGCAAGGCAGGGGTGCCCGTGTGGAGCGGGCACCCCTACCCGTTGGGTGCCACCTACGACGGCAGGGGCACCAACTTCGCCCTCTTCAGCGAGGTCGCCGAGCGCGTGGAGCTCGTCCTCGTCGACGACGAGGGCGCCGAGAGCACCGCCGCGGTGACGGAGGTCGACGGGTTCGTCTGGCACTGCTACCTGCCCGACATCGGACCCGGACAGCGCTACGGCTACCGGGTGCACGGCCCCTGGCACCCGGAGCTCGGCCACCGCTGCAATCCGGCGAAGCTGCTCCTGGACCCGTACACCAAGGCGGTCGACGGGCAGGTGGACAACCACGCCTCCCTCTTCGAGCGCGCACCGCACGGCCGCTCCCGCGCCGACAGCGCCGGGCACACCATGCTCGGCGTGGTGACCGACCCGGCCTTCGACTGGGGCGACGACCGGCCGCCGGGGCGGCCGTACGCCGAGAGCGTCATCTACGAGGCCCATGTCCGCGGCCTGACCCGCACCCACCCCGACGTCCCCGAGGAACTGCGCGGTACCTACGCCGGCCTCGCCCACCCGGCGGTGATCGAGCACCTGACCGCGCTCGGGGTCACCGCCGTCGAGCTGATGCCGGTGCACCAGTACGTGCAGGACGGTGTGCTGCAGGACAAGGGCCTCGCCAACTACTGGGGCTACAACACGATCGGCTTCTTCGCCCCGCACAACGCCTACGCCGCCCACGGCACCCGGGGCCAGCAGGTCACCGAGTTCAAGACCATGGTCAAGGCACTGCACGCGGCCGGACTCGAGGTCATCCTCGACGTCGTCTACAACCACACCGCCGAGGGCAACGAGAAGGGCCCCACCCTCTCCTTCCGCGGCATCGACAACGCCTCCTACTACCGCCTGGTCGACGGCGACTGGAAGCACTACTACGACACCACCGGCACCGGCAACAGCCTGCTGATGCGCCACCCGTACGTGCTGCAGCTGATCATGGACTCGCTGCGGTACTGGGTCACCGAGATGCACGTCGACGGCTTCCGCTTCGACCTCGCGGCCACGCTGGCCCGGCAGTTCCACGAGGTGGACCGGCTCTCGGCGTTCTTCGACCTCATCCAGCAGGACCCGGTGATCAGCCGCGTCAAGCTGATCGCCGAGCCCTGGGACGTGGGGGAGGGCGGCTACCAGGTCGGCAACTTCCCGCCGTTGTGGTCGGAGTGGAACGGCCGTTACCGCGACGCCGTACGGGACTTCTGGCGTGCGGAGGAGCACACGCTGGGCGAGTTCGCGTCCCGGCTGACCGGATCCTCCGACCTGTACCAGCACAGCCGGCGCCGCCCCCGCGCGAGCGTCAACTTCGTCACCGCGCACGACGGATTCACCCTGCGCGACCTGGTGTCGTACAACGACAAGCACAACGAGGCCAACGGCGAGGACAACCAGGACGGCGAGAGCGTCAACCGGTCCTGGAACTGCGGTGCCGAGGGCGAGACCGACGACCCGGCCGTCCTGGAGCTGCGGGCCCGCCAGCAGCGCAACTTCATCGCCACGCTGCTGCTGTCGCAGGGCATCCCGATGCTGTGCCACGGCGACGAACTAGGGCGTACCCAGGGCGGCAACAACAACGCCTACTGCCAGGACAACGAAGTCTCCTGGGTGGACTGGGGGTTGAGCGAGGAGCAGCGGGACCTCGCGGACTTCACGCGCTATGTGATCGGGTTGCGGGCGGCCCATCCGGTGCTGCGCCGCCGCCGCTTCTTCCGCGGTGAGACCCCCGTCCGCGCCCGTCGGCCGCTGCCCGACCTGGTGTGGTTCGCACCGGGCGGCCAGGAGATGACGGAGGAGGACTGGCAGCGCCCGGACGCCCACTCCGTGGCCGCGTTCCTCAACGGCGACGCCATCGCCGAACACGACTCCTGCGGCCGCCGCGTGGTGGACGACTCCTTCCTGCTGCTGTTCAACAGCTACTGGGAGCCGATGGAGTTCCACCTCCCGGACGCCGCGTACGGCGAGCGGTGGACGACCCTGATCGACACCGCCGTCACCAAGGGACCGCCCGACGAGACGGAACACAAGGCCGGCGCCCGGATGCTGGTGGAGCCGCGCAGCCTGGTGCTGCTGTCACGCCCCTCCCGCAGAAAACCGTGAGGTGAACGGCTGAGAAGACCGGCGGGAGGCTACCGTTCGCGGCGCGACGTCACCGTGAACTGCGCCCCGTCCGCGTCCCGCAGCACCGCCTCGTCGCTGCCCTTGGACAGCACGCTTCCGCCGTGCAGTTCCGCGGCCCGCACACACGCGGCGACGTCCTCCACCGCGAAGTGGACCTGCCAGTGCGGCCGGATGGTGGGGTCCGGCGCCGCTCCGAGCGCCCCGGACTCGATGCGGGCCACGATGTCGCCCTGGCTGCGCAGCACCACCTCGCCGCCCTCGTAGTGCACCTCGCAGCAGCCGGGCCGTTCGGTGGCCCACTCCAGCACCTCGCCGTAGAAGATCGCCGCGTCGAAGGCGTCGCGGGTGTGCAGCCGGACGAAGGTAGGGGCGGCATGGCGCCACTTGTCCCAGTCGGAGACGAGCTCGCCCTCCCAGATCCCGAAGGTCGCCCCGTCCCGGTCGGCGAGCAGGGCGGCCCGTCCCGGCGGGAAGGAGATCGGCCCGACGGCGGCCGTACCGCCGCGTTCCTGGGCGCGGGCCACGGCTTCGTCGGCGCTCGGCACGGCGAAGTACGCCGTCCAGGCCACCGCCATCTGCCACATGGAGGCGACACCGGCGATCCCGGCCACCGGCGTGCCGTCCACCATGGCCATCCGGAACCGGTCACCGAGCTTGCCCGAGCGACGCCACTGCCAGCCGAGTACGGCCGAGTAGAAGTCCTCGGTGGCGTCGAGGTCACGGCTGGTCAGGCTCACCCAGCAGGGGGCCCCGAACACGGAGTGCGTGGAGACGACGTTGGTCGTGCCGCCGCGGCGTGTCGTGTGGTCGTTCATGGCACTCGCGTCCTGGGGTCTCGTCCACCGGCGGCCACCGGTGTGTCACCAGTGTCCAACCGGAACCGCTCGATGCGCCTGTCGAGTACCCCGGGGAGGGGGCCGAAACGGTGGCCCCGGCCCCTGCGGCGCCTCGGCTGGCGCGGGGCGCCGCGAGTGCGACCATGGATGCGTGGCAGCACAGCAGCACGAGCAGTCCGCCCAGACCCAGCGGATCCTCGAGCTGGAGGAGCAGGTGGACCAGCTCAAGGAAGCCCTGGCGTCGCATGCCGTCGTGGACCAGGCGATCGGTATGGTCGTCGCCCTCGGCAGGGTGTCACCCGATCAGGGGTGGGCGGTTCTGAAGGACGTCTCCCAGCACACCAACATCAAGCTGCGCAATGTCGCGGAGCTGATCCTCATCTGGGGCCGCAGCGGCATGATGCCGGCGGAGATCCGGGCCGAACTGGAGGACGCCCTGGACCGCTACGGCCCGACACAGGTCCCCGGCGCCCCACCGGAAGAGTGAGACACCGGGGTACGCGGGCCCTCAGCGGGTCTGGGCCAGCAGCTGCTCCCGCAGCTGAGCGAAGCAGGCGCTGAGCAGACGGGAGACGTGCATCTGCGAGATGCCGAGCTGCTCGGCGATCCGGCTCTGTGTCATTCCGCGGAAGAACCGCAGGTAGAGAATGGTCCGTTCGCGCTCGGGCAGTGCCTGCAGGCACGGGCTCGCCGCCACGCGGTCGACCACCACGTCGTAGCCCGGATCCGGTCCGCCGATCGCGTCCGCCAGGGCGTAGCCGTCCGTTCCGGGCATCTCGGCGTCGAGGGACAGCGTGGAGAAGCAGTCCAGGGCCTCCATCCCCATGCGCACCTCGGCCTCGCTCAGCTCCGCCCGCTCGGCGATCTCGGCGACCGTCGGCGTCCGGCCCGGGGTGGTCTGCGACAGGTCCTTGGCGGCCTGCCGTACCCGGTTGCGCAGGTCCTGGACCCGGCGCGGCACGTGCAGGGTCCACATGTGGTCGCGGAAGTGCCGCTTGATCTCGCCGGTGACGGTGGGGACGGCATAGGCCTCGAAGGCGTGCCCGCGGTCCGGGTCGTAGTGGTCGACCGCCTTGACCAGGCCGAGTGCGGCGACCTGGTAGAGGTCCTCCAGGGTTTCCCCGCGCCCCTTGAACCGCACGGCGATCCGCTCGGCCATGGGCAGCCAGATGCGTACCAGTTCGTCCCGCAGCGCCTTGCGCTCGGAGCCGTCGGGCATCCGGGCCAGTCGCTCGAAGGCGTCGGCCGTGTCGGGGGCGTCGTCATGCGGGTGGGGTTTGGATCTGCTGGTGGTGACGCGCATCGCGCGCACCTCCCTCGGGCGGTGCTGGGTGGACAGACACCGCGGGAGGCGCGGACCGGGCCTGCGGAGGACATCCGGGGCCTGACCGGCTCCCACGGACGTGCCTCCAGTCCGAAGCACTTAATTCGCATGCCCGGGACCACCCGTTTCAAAACAAAACGGGCCATACGGTAACGGATCGCGATCGGGAGGCCGCACAGCGCGGTTTGACCCTCTCTTGAGGTTGGTTACCTCTGCTACAGAGGTAATCTCTCAGGTGTGGAACCGGAAGACTTCCCGGACGACCTGATCGACGCCCTCATCGGCGTCCAGCGCAGGCTCAGGCGCCGGCTTCGTCAGCAGATCGCCCCGCAGCTGCGCGGCGCCGAGGTCGAGTTGCTCCGACTGGTGGTGACCCGGCCCGGCATCGGCATCTCGGACGCGGCCAAAGACCTGCACCTGGCCGGGAACTCGGTGTCGACGCTGGTCAACCAGCTGTCCCGGCAGGGCTATCTGGTCCGCGAGACCGACCCGGCCGACCGCCGTGCCGCCCGGCTGCTGCCCACCCCGGCCGCCGAGGCGCGGATCGCCGAATGGCGCAAACGGCGCGCGGAACTCGTACGAGGCGGCCTCGCCGGGCTCGACGAGACGGACCGGGAGGCCCTTCGCGCGGCCGTCCCCGCCCTGCGCAAGCTGGCCGAGAACCTGCACGAGGAGGCGGAGGAATCATGACGCTGCACGAGGAGGCGGAGGAATCATGACGCCGGACGCCGGGACCGAACGCGCCGAGGCCATCGCCTGCACCGGCCTCAGGTACTCCTTCGGCGAGACCAACGCGGTCGACGGACTCGATCTGACGGTGGGGGAGGGCGAGGTCTTCGGCCTGCTCGGCCCGAACGGCGCCGGCAAGACCACCGCCATCCGCTGCATCACCACCCTGCTGCCGGTCCCCGCCGGCATGGTCCGTGTCTTCGGGCACGACGCCGCCCAGGACCGTATGGCCGTACGACGCCTGCTCGGCTACGTGCCGCAGCAGCTGTCCGCCGACGCCGGTCTCACCGGACGCGAGAACGTCGAACTGTTCGCCCGTGTCTTCGACGTCTCCCGTCGCGAGCGGGGCGCACGGGTCGGCCAGGCCCTGGCCGCCGTCGACCTCACCGACGCCGCCGAGCGACTCGCCAAGACCTACTCCGGCGGCATGATCCGCCGCCTCGAACTCGCCCAGGCCCTGGTCAGCGCGCCCCGGCTGCTGATCCTCGACGAGCCGACCATCGGCCTCGACCCCATCGCCCGCACCGGCGTGTGGGAGCACATCAACGCCGTGCGCGAGGCCACCGGCATGACCGTGCTGGTGACCACCCACTACATGGACGAGGCCGACCAGTACTGCGACCGGGTCGCGCTGATGCACCGCGGCCGCATCCGGGCCCTCGGCACGCCCACCGAACTGCGCAAGGGCCTCGCCGACCGCCGGGGCACCGACACCCTGCCGACCCTGGAGGACGTCTTCCGCGACGTCGCCGGCAGCGGTCTCGACGACGAGTCAGGAGATTTCCGCGATGTCCGAAGCACCCGCCGCACCGCGCACCGCGTCGGCTGACGCCCCTCGCGCCGCAGGCATCGACCTGCTCCTGCGGCCGCCCCGGCCACGTGCGGGCTGGCGGCTGCTCCCCGCCCGGGTCGGGGCGATGTGCGCCGTCGAACTGCAGAAGCTGCGCCACGACCGCACCGAGCTGTACACCCGCGCGGTCCAGCCCGCCCTGTGGCTGCTGATCTTCGGCCAGACCTTCACCCGGATCCGGGCGATACCCACCGGCGGCATCCCCTACATCGACTACATGGCGCCCGGCATCATCGCCCAGTCCGCGATGTTCATCGCGATCTTCTACGGCATCCAGATCATCTGGGAACGCGACGCCGGCGTCCTCAACAAGCTGCTGGTCACGCCGACCCCACGCTCGGCACTGATCACCGGCAAGGCGTTCGCGGCCGGAGTGAAGTCGGTGATCCAGGCCGTCGTGGTCGTCATCATCGCCGCGCTGCTCGGCGTGGCCCTGACCTGGAACCCGCTGAAGCTGCTCGCCGTGGCGGCCATCGTGATCCTGGGATCCGCCTTCTTCTCCTGTCTGTCGATGACCATCGCCGGCATCGTGCTGAGCCGCGACCGCCTGATGGGTATCGGACAGGCCATCACCATGCCGCTGTTCTTCGGCTCCAACGCCCTCTACCCGGTCTCCGTCATGCCGGGCTGGCTCCAGGCGGTCAGCAAGGTCAACCCGCTCAGCTACGAAGTGGACGCCCTGCGCGGGCTGCTCATCGGCGTCCACGCGCACGTGGCGCTCGACTTCGGGGTGCTGCTCGTGGCCGCCGCGCTCGGCATCACCGCGGCCTCCTCGCTCCTGGGCCGGCTGGCCCGCTGATCACACCCGGGGAACGTGATGTGCGGCACGCACGCGCGAGAGGGCGCGTGGCCGGTTTTCGCGATTGTTCCTGCGCACGGCTTGATCAGTGATCAAAGGGGGCGAATTCGCTGGCCACAGCGCATTCCGTTCATTTGACAGTGCACTGAGCACACAGATAGGAAGCAGCTCTCTGAGGTCGAGAGGTGGACTGTGTACGAGCCGAACGTGGTCGGGGACTGGCAGGAGTACGACGAGCATGCCGGCCTGCGTGTCCGCGTCCACCGTCTGGAAGCGGCCGAACCCCCGCGCGGACGGGACGACGCGGCCGCCGGGCTGACCTACTTCGCCCTGCGGGTGACCGTCGAGAACCGGGGCGAGCAGGCCTGCACCATCCATCTCGAGGACGGCCAGATCGACGTGCGGATCGGCCCCGACGGCGAGTCCGCGTTCATCGACTGGCGCAACTCGCAGTTCATCGAGGGCTTCGACGTCTACCCGCTGCGCCGCGCCACCGCCGTGCTGTACGCGGCCGGCCCCGAGGACTGGCTGAGCCAGGTCGACGTCCAGATCCAGCTGCGCGTCGACGACGACTGGGCCGACCGCCGGCTGTGGGCGGGCGGCATCGGACTGCACGAGGACTCCGTCGGCGCCCCCGCCGGCACCCTGCGCGAAGGACTGGCCCACCAGGTCAGCAACTTCCTGCGCGACCAGGCCGAAGAGGGCACCGCCTGACGGCCGTTCGCGGCGGCGCATGAAGACACCGCCTGACCGGCGTTCGCGGCGACGGACCTGCCGCCGCGAGGAGCAGGGCGAACCTCAGTGCGGGATGCCGTCGATGATCTCCCGAGCGCCCTGACGCAGCAGCGCCACGGCCACCGACGTACCCAGCGTGGCCGGGTCGAGCCGGCCCGCCCACTCGTGGGCGTTGAGCCGGGTCTTGCCGTCGGGGGTGAACACGCAGGCGCGCAGCGACAGTTCCCCGGCGTGGTCCACGCGCGCGTAGCCGGCGATCGGGCTGTTGCAGTGGCCCTGCAGGACGTGCAGGAACATCCGTTCGGCGGTGGCCTCCCGGTGCGTGCCGGGGTCGCCCAGCCCGCTGACCGCGTCGATCAGCTCGGTGTCGCCCTCCCGGCACTGCAGCGCGAGGATGCCCGCGCCGATGGACGGCATCATCGTCTCCGGCGACAGGGCCTCACTGATCACGTCCGTACGGCCGATGCGCTCCAGCCCCGACACCGCCAGCAGCAGCGCGTCCGCCTCGCCCGCCTCCAGCTTGGCCAGCCGCCGGTTGGCGTTCCCGCGGAACGGCACGCACTCCAGGTGCGGGTGGGTGGCCGCGAGTTGGGCGACCCGGCGCACCGCTGAGGTGCCGATCCGCGTCCCTTCCGGCAACTCGTCCAGCGTCAGACCGTCCGGATGCACCAGTGCGTCCCGGATGTCGTCCCGCTTGAGGAACGCGGCGAAGGTCGTCCCCGCCGGCAACGGACGGTCGGCGGGCACGTCCTTGAGGCAGTGCACCGCGAGGTCGGCCTCGCCCGCCAGCAGCGCCGCGTCCACCTCCTTGGTGAACGCGCCCTTGCCCTCCACCTGGGACAGCACGCCCATCCACTTGTCACCGGTCGTCTTCACCGGCACGACCTCGGTACGCACACCGGGGTGCAGGACGGCCAACTCGGCGCGGACACGCTCCACTTGGGCCAGCGCCATGGGCGAGTCGCGGGAGACGATACGGATCAGTTCGGGGAGGGACATGCGGACACGATAGACCTCCGGGAGGGGGTGTCCGTGCCGTATCACCCCAATCGGGACGCGCATCACGCCCCAGAGGTGCGCAGGCGTGGGCGGAGGCGTTGAGTTCGTTGCCGTTCTTGAGACGCGGTCGATTCGCATATTCGTACGCATGAGCGGTCGGCCACACCACGCTCGGCGGTGCCGGCCGCGATCCACGGGATTACCGCGTCCGGGTGGGCGCTGTCGCCGGCTTGGGGTTCGGCCAGGTCAGCACCGTGAGAGCGCCCGCCGTGAGCAGTGCGCCGGCCAGGAAGGTGCCGCGCAGGCCGACGAGCGGCAACAGGCCGCCGCCCAGGAGCGCCCCGGCGGCCACACCCACGTTGAAGGCGGCCGAGTTCGCCGCCAGGGCCGTCTCGGTACGGCCGGGGGCGACCCGCAGCACCTGGCTCTGCGTCGCCATGAACACGGGCCCCACGGACGCGCCGAGCAGCATCAGCAGCGCAACGGCCATCACCTGGTCGCTCCCGCCCGCGTACAGACCGAGCAGGGCCGCCGTCTGCGCCGCCACCGGCACGCTCAGCGTGGCGCGCGGGAAGCGGTCGAGCAGCGGGCCGGTCAGGGTGACCCCTGCCAGTCCCGCCACACCGAAGGCGAACAGCACGACGCTGACCGCGTCCTCGCCGAATCCGCTGACCTCGTCCAGGAAGGCCACCACGTACGTCCATCCCGTGAACGCCCCGGTCACCGACAGGGCGGTGGTGGCGAGGACGACGAGGAACCGGCACCGGTCCGGCGCGGCGCCGTACGCGGCGTGGCTCTCCCGCGGACGCGATGTCGGCAGCAGAGCGGCGACGACCAGGAGCGAGACCAGCGCCAGCACCCCGAGCACCGCGAACGGCGCCCGCCAGCCGCCGTGTCCGCCCAGCCAGGTGCCGGCCGGGACCCCCAGCACCGTGGCCAGCGAACCACCCACGGACAGCAACCCGATGACGCGCCCGCGCCGTTCGGGCGGAAACAGGCCGACGGCCACCGGCCCCATCACCGCCCAGAACAGCGCCTGCGCCAGCGCGGTCGCGACGCGCGCCGCCAGCAGCAGCCCGTACGACGCCGTGGCGAGGGTCGAGGCCCAGCAGCCCACCGCCAGCACGCCCAGCAGCCCGGCGAGCAGATAGCGGCGGGGGACGGACCGTGTGACATGGGCGACCGGCAGCGACACCACGGCCACGGTCAGGCCGTACCCGGTCACCAGCGCCCCCACGGCCGTCAGCGAGACACCCAGGTCGTCCGCCATCAGGGAGAGCAGGCCCACGGGCAGGTTCTCGGTGGTGTTGAAAGTGAACGCCGCCAGCATCAGCGCCGCGACGACGGCGGCCCTGCGCCAGTGGGCCGGAGGCGGGTTGCCCATCCGAAGGTCTCCGTGGTGTCGGGGAACGGCCAAGTGCGGTCGGCGGCAAGCGTGTTGGTTCCAGGGGAGGGGCTTCTACTGTTTCGTTCGGGATCGAATCGTCAATCGCTCACGGAGGCCGCTTTGCCGTTGACCCTGCACCTGGGTACCGAGGACCTGACGCGCTGCCGGTTCGCCATCTCGCCGCTGTGCCAGACCCACGAGGCGCTGCGCATGCTGCGCCGCCCGGCGCGGCACGGCTACCACCGCACCTGGCTGCGCCGGATGCGCCGCACCCTGGCCGGCCTCGACCTGTCACCGCTGTGGCTGTTCATCCCGCGCACCGGCGGCTACACCCCCGACTTCCTGGGCCCGCCCCCGCAGGAACCCTCCCCCTCCATAGGGGACGAACTGGCCCGGATGCGCGCAACCGACCCCGCCCTTGCCCACGCCGAGATCGCGCGCTCGCTCGCCTGCACGCCGGGTCTGGCCGAGTCGCCCCAGGGTCGCGCCGCCCTGGACGACCCGGCCGCGACCGTCCGCCGGCTGGCCGACCTCACCGAACTGGCCTGGCACGCCCTGCTCGCCCCCGACTGGCCGCGCCACCATGCCGTCCTCGCCGCCGACATCGCCGACCGCTCCCGCCAGGCGGCCGACGGCGGCCTCGACGCCCTCCTCACCGGCCTTCACCCCGGCATCGACTGGGCCGGTCACACCCTCACCCTGCGCATGTACGGCGACCTGGCCGAGGCTCAACGGGCCGACGGACGCGGCATCCTGCTCATGCCGAGCGTCTTCGTCTGGCCGGACGTGGTCAGCGGCTTCGCCCGCCCGTGGCAGCCGACGGTGATCTACCCCGCCGTGGGCATGGGCCGCTTCCATGCCACGCCGGCACCGCGCCCGCCCGCCGCGCTGGCCCGCCTCCTGGGCCGGCAACGCGCCGCGTTGCTCGCCGACTTGACGCTCCCCGCCGCCACGACGGAACTCGCCGAACGCCACGGTCTGGCACCCTCCACGGTGTCGGCCCATCTGACGGCCCTGCGGCAGGCCGGACTGCTCGACGCGCGGCGCGAGGGCTATTACGTGCGCTACGAGCGGACGGCGCTGGGAGACGCGCTGGTCACGGGCGGATAGGGCGCTTCTTCGAGAACGGCCCGGCCGTCACTCCTGGGCGGGCACCACCCGCGTCACCTTGCCCTGGGGATCGGCCGCCACGTAGCAGCTGTCGTAGTCGTCGCTGAGGTAGACCGCCATGCCGGCCGGGGAGTTGGTGAAGCGGTTCGGCGACTGCAGCAGCAGGTAGTGGCTCGTCGGTTTGTCGACATGGCACTTCTTCTCGGCCAGCGCGAGCAGTGAGGGCACCGCGTCCCAGTTGAAGCCCTTGAGGTTGACGGGCTTCTCGGCCCCGAGGGAGCCGCTGATGATGTCCTTCTTGACTCCCTCGCCGGGGCGGTAGGTGTAGCCGTCGTAATGGGTGGGGCTCCCGGGGACGAGCATCCGCATGGATACGTACTCGGGATAGACGTTCAGTGAGCCGAAGTTGGTCCTCCCGGTCTTGTCCTCGACCGCCTTGATGGTGGTGCGGATTCCGTTGGGCGTCAGCATGCCGGTCGCCAGCTTCGACGATGCGCTGGGCGCAGGCGTCCCAACGGAGGCGGAAGTGGCGGCCGAGGTCGTGGGCGTGACGCGCGGACCGGGGCTCGAGTTCGCCGACGCCTTCTCGCCGTCCCCGCCGGACAGGGCCATCCAGGTTCCCGTCCCGACGAGCACCGCGCCCGCCGCGACCGAGGCGATCACGGCACCGCGCCGTCTTCGCGGGCCGGGCACGACAGTGCTGGACTGCGGCGGGCGCGGCGGTTGTGGTGGTGCGAGGGGATAGGAGGTCGTGGCCGGTCGGGCGGCATCCGTGGTCGCCGCGGCCAGCAGCCCGTCCACGGCGTCCGCGTCCGGCCGCGCGCCGGGATCCCGCACCAGCAGGCGTTCCAGTACGGGCGTCAGCGCCCCGGCCCGCCGGGGCGGCGGCACGTCTTCGTGGAGTACGGCGGCCAGCGTGGCCAGCGTTGTTCCGCGCTGCAGCGGATGGTGCCCCTCGACGGCCACGTACAGCATCATCGCCAGGGACCACAGATCCGACGCGGGTCCGCCGTCGCCGCCGGAGATGCGCTCGGGGGCCATGTAGTCGGGCGTGCCGATGATCGAACCGGTGGCGGTCAGGGCGGTGGACTCACGGATGGCGGCGATGCCGAAGTCGGTGAGCACGGGTCTGCCGTCGATGCGCAGCAGGACGTTGGCGGGCTTCACGTCGCGGTGCTGGACGCCGACGGCGTGGGCGGCGCGCAGCGCGTCCAGCACGCCTCGGCCGATGCGGGCGGCCTCGGAGGGCGCCATGGGGCCACGGGCCAGCCGGTCGGCGAGGGAGCCGCCGTCGACGAGTTCCATGACGATCCAGGGATACGTGCCCTCGCCGCCGTCGACGATGTGATGGATCGTCACCACGTTCGGATGCTGCACCCGAGCCAGCGCCCGGGCCTCGCGCAGCACCCGCGCACGCAGCATCCGCGCGGCTTCCGGGTCGTACTCGGCGAGGTCCGGGTCGGCGGGCCGGACCTCCTTGACGGCCACGCTCCGCTGCAGCAGCAGGTCGCGGGCGCGCCAGACCGTGCCCATGCCCCCGCCGCCGAGTCTGCTCTCCAGTTCGAAGCGCCCGTCGACGACCCGTCTGGCGCTCACCCCGTCGTTCATGGCCCGGAGCTTAGAGGACGCACCCGTACGGCCCCGAGGTGGGGAAGTTTTTGCCTGTGGCCGGTTCCTGGCGGGGCGGGCCCGGTGGGGCGGGGGCCGACGGGTTTCGCGTGTGCAAAGTGCGGCCGAAAGTGTACGGGGTTCCAAGCGCCGCGCTCCAGGACCAGGCCAAGGACCTGCTCAGCCGGCCCGCCCACCCGGTCTTCGACCTCGTCGACCACGACCGCCTCCACCGCGTCGCCCACCGTGAGGCACCGGTGAGCAGCCAGGCCGAGCGTCGCGGCCTCGAACGCGCGCTCGATCTCGCCCAGTGGATGGACATCTACCGCCCGGAGGTCAGCCTCGGCTGAGTCCCCGGGAAGCGGCGCAGCATGGCGCGCACGTGGAAAATGGGTGAGGTGTCAACCACATCTACACTTTCCGCATGGAAGAGACGGTGCGCTGGCTGACGCCGCAGGAGCAGCACGCGTGGCGGAGCTTCATCCGCCTGCACGACAGGCTGTGGGGCCGGCTGTCACGCCGGTTGCAGGCGGAGTCCCATGTGTCGTCCGCGGACTTCGCGGTGCTGGTCGAGCTGTCCGAGGCACCGGACGGGCGGCGGCGGATCCTGGAGCTCGCCCGTGTGCTGGAGTGGGAGAAGAGCCGGATGTCCCACCACATCGCCCGCATGGTCAAGCGCGGGCTGGTCGTGCGGGACGAGTGCCCCGACGACGGACGCGGGGCGTTCGTGGTGATCACGGACGCCGGCCGCGAGATGATCGAGGCCGCCGCCCCACGCCATGTGGAGGCGGTGCGCGAGCTGTTCCTCGATCATGTCACGCCGGCGGAACTGCGCACACTCGCCCGGATCTCCGAACACGTGGTGGAGAAGCTCGACGCTGAGGAAGCGCCCTGACCGGGGGCCGGTGACGCCTACCCCTCGTGGACCGGCGGGACCGGATGCTTGCTGAGGATCGACACGCGGTTGAACGCGTTGATCGTGACCGCCACCCAGATCACGGCCGAGATCTGGTCCTCGCTCAGGATCTGCCGGGCCCCCTCGTACGCTGAGTCCTGCGCGTCGGCGTCCGTCGGATCGGTCGTGACCTCGGCCAGCGCGAGTGCGGCGCGCTCCTGCTCGGTGAAGACCTCGGTGTCCCGCCATGCCGCCAGGACCCCCAGCCGCCTCGGTGACTCGCCGGCGCGCAGGGCCGCCTTCGTGTGCACGTCGAGGCAGTAGGCGCAGCCGTTCAGCTGGGACACGCGGAGGTTGATCAGTTCCACGATGGTGCGGTCGAGCCCGGCGTCGGCCGCTGTCACGCGCACCGCCTCGGAGGTCTGCACGAGCGCGTGGAAGGCCTTGGGGCTCTGTTTGTCGATGAATATCCTGCGCGGTGCCGATCCGGTGGTGCGGTCGCTCACTTCGGGTCTCCTCCAGGGCCGTTCGTGATGGCCCGCACGTCGCAGTGTCGTCAGGTGATGGTATGGCCGGCGGTCGGAATAGCCGTGACCGACCTCGCGTTGCACAGGCTTAGTTGATGTATCAACCTGATGGAGGGGTGAAGGCGATGCAGTTCGGCATCTTCACCGTGGGCGACGTCGCCACCGACCCGAACACGGGTCGTACGCCGACCGAGCACGAGCGGATCAAGGCGATGGTGACCATCGCGCAGAAGGCCGAAGAGGTCGGGCTGGACGTCTTCGCGACGGGCGAGCACCACAACCGGCCGTTCGTCCCGTCGTCCCCGACCACGCTGCTGGGCTGGATCGCCGCACGCACCGAGCGGATCATCCTGTCCACCTCGACCACGCTGATCACCACCAACGACCCGGTGAAGATCGCCGAGGACTACGCGATGCTCCAGCACCTGGCCGACGGCCGCGTCGACCTGATGACGGGCCGCGGCAACACCGGGCCGGTCTATCCCTGGTTCGGCAAGGACATCCGCGACGGCATCAGCCTCGCTGTCGAGAACTACGCCCTGGTGCACCGGCTGTGGCGCGAGGACGTCGTCGACTGGGAGGGCCGGTTCCGTACGCCGTTGCAGAGCTTCACCTCGACCCCGCGGCCGCTGGACGGCATCCCGCCGTTCGTCTGGCACGGCTCCATCCGCTCCCCGGAGATCGCCGAACAGGCCGCCTACTACGGCGACGGGTTCTTCCACAACAACATCTTCTGGCCCAAGGAGCACACCGCGAAGCTGATCGATCTGTACCGCAGCCGGTACGCGCACTACGGCCACGGCACCCCGGAGCAGGCGATCGTCGGCCTGGGCGGCCAGGTCTTCATGCGCCGCACCTCCCAGGACGCCGTCCGCGAGTTCCGCCCTGTCTTCGACCACTCGCCGGTGATGGGCGGAGGGATGTCCATGGAGGAGTACATGGAGCAGACCCCGCTGACGGTCGGCACCCCCGAGCAGGTCATCGAGAAGACGCTCACCTTCCGCGAGTACGCCGGCGACTATCAGCGCCAGCTGTTCGTCGTGGACGGCGGCGGCATACCGCTGAAGACCGCGCTGGAACAGATCGACCTGCTCGGCGAGGAGGTCGTACCGGTGCTGCGCGAGGAGTTCGCCAGGAACCGGCCGGCCGACGTGCCCGAGGCACCCACCCACGCGTCCCTGCTCGCCGCCCGCGACGCCGAGCGCACGCAGGCCGCCGGACCGGTGGCCTGAGCCGGCCCCGCCGCGGACAGCAGGAAGAACGGGAAGGAACGATGACGGACAACAACTTCAACGGATACCTCGCCGGTGACGGCGTGGCACCCGACCGGTGGGCCAGCGCCCTGCACCTGTTCGACAACGGCGCCGGCGTGCCGCACGAGGAGACCACCACGGAGCGCTGGGAGCGGGCACAGCTGCTGTTCGAGGCCCGGGACTACATCGGCGCCGCGCGGTTGCTCGCGGCCGTGGTCGAGGAGGCCCCGGAACAGACCGGGCCGCGGCTGCTGCTGGCCCGTGCCTACTACCACTCGGCGCAACTGCGGCGCGCCGAGGAACAGTTGCGCGTGATCGTCGAGCGCGACCCGGTGGAGCACTACGCCCACCTGATGCTGGGCCGCACCCTGCAACGCCAGGGACGCCCGGACGAGGCGACGCCGTGGCTGCGGATGGCCGCCGCGTTCGCGGGCGAGTTCCCCGACGACGAGTGACCGAGCGGGGTCGAAACGAGGAGCGGGGGTCACCGGGCCGACCCGGCGACCCCCGCTCACGCTGCCCGTGACCCGTTCACGCGGTCATCGCGTCGCGGACGAGCGCGGTGTCGACGAACTGCTCGAAGCGGACGATCAGACCGCCCCGTACGACGAAGTGGTGCGCCACCCTGACGTCGATCGGCTTGCCGGTGGCCTTGTTGGTCGCGGTGTAGCGGGCGAGGACGACGACGTTCTCTCCGTCGACGACATACGTGTCGTCGGGCGCGGCCCAGCCGTCCCACTGCGCGTGCCGGAGGATGTCGGCGTCGTCGGCTTCGACGACATCCCCGTCTCCGCCTATGTGATGCCCCCGCTGACCACCGTGCGCCAGCCGTTCGACGCCGTCGCCCGCGAAGGGCTGCGGCTGCTGGTGCAGGCCATCGAGAAACCGGACGCGGAACCGGTACCGGTGAGCGACCCGCCGGTCGAACTCGTCGTCCGCGCCTCCACGGCACCGCCCACCGACAGGGCCGCGCCCCGCGGCCGGCGTACGACCGCCCAACCGCACGGCGACGCACACGCGGCCCCGGCGCCGGACCACCCGCCCACCCCCGAGTGACGCGACGCCGCCGCTGCCGCGGGAGCCTCGCAGGCCGCGCCGGTGTGTCTCAGCGCCAGCCGAGTTCCGGGGCGACGTGGGTGAGGATGCTCTCGAGGACGTGCGCGTTGTAGTCGACGCCGAGCTGGTTGGGCACCGTGAGCAGCAGGGTGTCGGCGGCCGCGATGGCCTCGTCCTCGGCGAGCCGTTTGACGAGTACGTCGGGTTCGGCGGCGTAGGTGCGGCCGAAGACCGCGCGGGTGTCGGCGTCGATGTACCCCACGTGGTCCTTGGAGTCGCGTTCCCGGCCGAAGTAGGCGCGGTCCCGGTCGTCGACGAGCGCGAAGACGCTGCGGCTGACGGAGACCCGGGGTTCGCGTTCGTGGCCCGCGGCGCGCCAGGCCTCGCGGTAGGCCTCGATCTGCTTGCGCTGCTGGACGTGCAGCGGTTCGCCGCTCTCGTCGTCCTTGAGGGTCGAGCTCTGCAGGTTCATGCCGAGCTTGGCGGCCCACACGGCGGTCGCGTCGGAACCGGACCCCCACCAGATCCGCTCCCGCAGCCCTTCGGAGTACGGCTCGATCCGCAGCAGCCCCGGCGGGTTGCCGAACATCGGGTTCGGGTTCGGCTCCGCGAACCCTTCGCCCTTCAGCACCTCCAGCAGCGCCTCGGTGTGCGCACGGGCCATGTCGGCGTCGGTCTGGCCCTCCGCGGGCCGGTACCCGAAGTGCCGCCAGCCGTCGATGACCTGCTCCGGTGAGCCCCGGCTGATCCCGAGCTGGAGCCGCCCGCCGGAGATGAGGTCGGCGGCGCCGGCGTCCTCGGCCATGTACATGGGGTTCTCGTAGCGCATGTCGATGACACCGGTGCCGATCTCGATCCGGCTGGTGCGGGCACCGATGGCGGCGAGCAGCGGGAACGGTGAGCCGTGCTGCCTGGCGAAGTGGTGGACACGGAAATAGGCACCGTCGGCGCCCAGCTCCTCGGCGGCGACCGCCAGGTCGATCGCCTGCAGCAGGGAGTCGGCGGCGGACCGCGTCTGCGAATGCGGTGACGGCGTCCAGTGCCCGAACGACAGAAAACCGATCTTCTTCATAGTTGGTTCAACGTTCTACGACCGAGTTCATTCCGAGGCACGCGTGACATCAAACGGAGAGTGCGGGGATCACCTCGGCGGCGATGCGCTCCGCGAGCGGCGCGGGGTCGCCGAGCGGGGTGAACAGGACGAGGTCCGCGCCGGCGTCGATCACCTCGCGGACGCCCGCCACGCACTCGTCCAGGGTCCCGGCGACCGCGGCGGCCTCGATACGGGCGATCCGGCGACCGTAGACACGGGCCAGTCCGGCGTTGATCCGCTCCCGTGCCCGTTCGGCGTCGTCGTCGATGTCGATGTAGACCCGCTTGGCGACCGGGAACTCCGTCCTGCCCGCCTTGGCCGCCTCCTCGGCGACGAAGGCGACCTGCTCACGGAACGCGGCCGTGGTGGACGATCCGGCGCCGAAGAACCCGTCCCCCAGCCGCACCGCGCGCCGCAGCGCCGACTCGCTCGATCCACCGAACCACAGCGGTGGATGCGGCTTCTGGAGCGGCTTGGGCTCCATCGCGGCGTCCTCGAGCTGCCAGAACTCGCCGTCGAAAGTGACGCTCGGCCGTGTCCACAGCGCCTTGACGAGGTCGATGCCCTCGGTGAACCGCGCGAGGTACCGGGCCTTGTCCATGCCGAACGCGGCGAACGGCCGGTTCGGGCCGCCGGAGCCGACGCCCACTTCCAGTCGGCCTCCGCTCATCTGGTCGATGGTCGCCAGCGCCTTCGCGAAGTGGACGGGCTGGTGGAGTGTGCTCACGAAGACGGTCGTCCCCAGCCGCAGCCGGGTCGTGCACGCGGCGGCGTACGTCATGGCCTCCATCGGCGACAGCACCGCCCCGGTGCCGAGTGGTGACTCCTGCGCCCAGACGCTGTGGTACCCGAGGTCCTCGGCCCGCGCGAGGTACGCGCGGAAGGCTCCCGGATCGAACTCGCCGTCCAGGTAGAACTGGGGGATGGAGATAGCAAAGCGCATGCCTCCAACGTATCGATGAACCCTGTCGGAGGCGGCCTGGTCCGGGACGAACGCGGTCAGGGCCCTCCGGCCGGCGGTGACACCGGCCGGAGGGCCCTGTCGGGATGGGGCTCCGTCGGGGCGAGGCTCGGTCAGCCGTCGGACTCCGACGACGGGAGGTAGGCGCCCGGTACCGCGTTCGGCGCGTAGACCTTCTTGTCGCCCGGGTACGGCTTGGTGAAGTTGTGCGTCTGGTACCAGGTGTAACGGTTCATCTGCTCGGGGTTGGCGTAGTCCGGCACGGCGTTCGGGCCGGTCAGGCGCTGGTGCGAGGCCCAGGCCTTCCACTGCGCCGCGACCGTCCGCGCCGCCTGAGGCACCGCGGTGGTCGTCGGCGCGGCGGCCGCCTGCTTGTCCTGCGCCGCCGGGGTGTCCGAACCACAGGTGGGCTGGGGGCTCACGCCGAGGGTCAGCGAGGTCCGGTTGGGCACCGCGGTGAACGGGGTGTAGTTCGCCTTCGGGGTGAAGGCCCCGTACATCGGGGTGGCCGCGCTGTCGAGCTGGTTCATCGGGTGGACGCCGAGGATCTGCTCGATGGTGCGGACCATCGTGATCTGCGAGTAGTAGTGGTTGTCGACGGCGCCGTGCTGGGCGTACGGGCTGATGACCTGGACCGGCGCACGGTGGCCGTCGATGTGGTCGAGGCCGTTCTGGGAGTCGTCCTCGACGACGAAGATCGCCGAGTCCTTCCAGTACTTGCTGTGCGAGATCTCGTCGACCATCCGGCCGACCGCGAGGTCGTTGTCGGCGACCTCCGCGGAGGCGTTCGCCGGGCCGCCGGTGTGGTCGTTGGAGAACCAGAACATGTTCAGGTTCGCCGGACCGTTCTTCTCGAAGTCCTGCTTCCAGATCTGTTCCTTGTAGATGTCCGGGACATCGAGGTCGAACAGCGGGAAGCCCTGCACCGCCACCTTGTTGAGCGACGGGATCGCCGAACCTGTCTTGATGGGGTACTGGGTCTGCGCCCCGGTCGCGGCCATGTTCTTGCTGTCGCAGTACAGGTTCTGCCAGGTCGCGCCGGCCGGCTTGGACTCGATCGACTGGAACTCGCCGAAGTCCTTGACGGACTTCCCGGCCGCCTGCGCGCCGGTCCAGATGAAGCCGGTCTTCTGGTGGCCGAGAACGTCGTCCTCGGTGTCGTAGCTGCGCGTGTACTCGCCGGCGGAGGACTCGGTGTACTCCGGGTTGTCCGACTGCATCAGCCAGTTGTGGCCCTCGGCGGAGTTCGTGCCGACGTCGTAGAAGTTGTCGTAGAGCCCGAACTGCTGGGCCAGCGCGTGCTGGTTGGGCGTCACGTTCTCGCCGAACGTCGTCAGCGAGGAGTTGCCGTCGCCCTGCGGCAGGTCGCCGAAGACCTGGTCGTAGGTCCGGTTCTCCTTGACCAGCAGGAAGACGTGCTTGATCGTCGAGGGGTCGCCCAGGCGCACCGGGACCGGCAGCGGCTTGGCGTGGCCCTTGCCGTTGGCGGTGAGGACCGAACCGGCCGTCCAGCCGTTCTGCCTGAACACGTTGGCCGTCTGCGAACGGACGATCTTGTCGTCGGGCAGCGTGAACTGCGTCAGGCTCGACGTCGTGTCGTGGGTGTTGTGACCACTGGCGGTGGTGGGGCGGCGGGCGTCGATGCCACGGGTGTTGGAGACGATCACCTGCTTGCCGACGGTGGTGATCCCCGAGGGGAAGTAGTCCGTGGGGAGCAGGCCGACGTAGCGGGCCGGCTGCTGCGCGGAGGTGTAGCGGTAGACGGCGACGGCGTTGGCGCGGCCGAGCGTCACCAGCAGGCGCCCGTCGTCGGTGAGCGTCACGGCGTTGGGCTCGTAGCCGACCGAGGCCTCCGGCCACGGCTGGGTGGCGATGGTCTGGACGACCTTGTCCTTGGCCGTGTTGATGACCGAGACGCTGTTGTCGGCGGTGTTCGTGACGAACACCGTGCCCTTCTTGGCGTACACCGCGGTCGGGTGCAGACCGACCTCGATGCTGCCGACGGCGGCCGACGGGTCCGACGTGTCGATGACGCTGACCGTGCCGGTGGTGGCGGCGCCGGTGTCGGGGTTGGCCGGCACCTGGGTGCCGTAGGAGTTCATGGTGGTCTCGCCGGCCTTGGCCGGGCGCCCGCCCTCGTTGCTGACGTAGAGCTTGCCGCCCACCAGGGCGAGACCGCGCGGGGCGTTGCCGACGGCCCAGCTCTGCTTGATGGTTCCGCCGGCCGCGTCAATGGCGACGACCCGGTTCTGGCCGTTGACCGCGGAGTAGACGGTGGAGCCGTCGGCGGAGAAGACCGCCGCGCCCACCAGTGCGTGCTTGGTGCCGTCGGCCGGGATGGAGACGGTCACCGGGTTGGCGAGGGTGCCGTCCGCGTTGACGGTGAACTTGGTGTAGCCGTCGGCCTGGCCCAGCCACAGCTGCGTGCCGTCGGGCGAGTACGTCGGACCCTCCTGGCCGACGGAACCGGTCTTGATGCGCAGGTCGTCCGCCGCGTTGGTGCCGACCTTCTGCTTCACCTGCCCGGTCGCGAGGTCCAGGACGACCAGCGAGGCGTCGCCGTCGGCGACCGAGGCCGCGAGGTGGGTGCCGTCCGGGCTGACCGTGGACGACATGATCTTGCCGTCGTTGATGACGGTGCGGTCGCCGTACGGCTTGATGTACTGGTCGCTGGAGATGACCTGGCCGTTGCGGGTGACCTGGGCGACCTGCTGGGTGCCGAACTGCCACGTCGAGGCGACGGCGGTCCCCGTGACGCCGAGCGCGACCGTGATGCCCACCGTGACCAGGAGGGTGCGCCGGCCGACGCGTCTGCCGAAGAGGCTGACCTGCTCTTTCTCGTTAACCCGGCGCAGCCGTGTTACCTGCATGGACTTATCCCTTCGAGGTGGTGTCGAGCAGTTCGACGTTGCCGTCGAACTGCCAAAGGGGGTTCGGGGCGTCCCCGGTGGGGGTACGGACGAGGAAGTAACCGTTGACTTCCTTCGGTCCGTCGCCGTCGGCCACGAACCGCCCGTCTGAGGCGACGTCGAGCTGGTAGATGGCCGTACCGGCCACCGTGACGTCGGGGAGATGCCAGGTCACGACGCAACGCCAGTCGTTGCCCGCGCCTTCTTGAGCGCCCTGGCCGTCGCTCTTGGTGCACGCCGCCGTGGTCCGCAGCTTCGCCTCCGTGACGGCGGGGCGGTGCAACTGCCGGGTCTGCAGCCGGTAGAGGTGGGCGAACGCGGTGGCCACCGAACGCTGGACCTTGTCCCGCTCGATGCCGGAGCCCATGGAGGGCGTCGCCACGGCGACCACCGCGACGGTGACGGCGGTGAGGGCGGCCAGCGGCAGCAGCCCGAGCGTGAGAGCACGGCGACCGGCACCGTCGTAGGCCAGGTTGGTGAAGTCCCGTCGCAGGAACAGCAGATGGGCCAGCGCCGTCGCCAGCACGGCCCACACCAGGCTGACCGCGACGCCGATCAGCAGCGGGCCGAGCTGGGCCGGGCTGGTGAACAGGCCGTTCCAGGAGATGAAGGCGTAGCCCGGCAGGGCGAGGCGTACGGCGACCGGCAGTGGCAGCATCTGGGCGACCTGCATGCCGAGGGCGACCAGCGGCGGCAGCAGCAGGCCCATCGGGGAGCGCCCCAGGGCCACCGACCCGAGCAGGCCGATCGCGGCGAGAGCCAGGGTCGGGGCGAGCGCGCACAGCCACGCCAGCAGGACCCGGCCGGCCGCGTCCCCCGGTGTCAGCAGATGGCCGTCGAGGCCGACCAGCGGCTGGTTGCCGACCGACGCCAGCCCGCCGATCACGCTGGAGCAGACGAGCCCCGCCACCAGCAGCAGGATGACGGTGAGGCTGGCCAGCGACTTCGCCACAAAGATCCGGCGGGGTGAGCGGACCGCCACCAGCAGATGCCGCCAGGTCCCCAGCCGGTCCTCGGCGGCGAACACGTCACCGGCGACCACCGACGTCAGCAGCGGCAGTGCCCAGGTGCCCGCGAAACCGAGCATCACCAGTGGCCCGGCCCACCCCGTGGCATGCATCCAGCGGCCGAACAGCGTGTCGGACGGCAGGGTGCTCTGCTGGCTGACCCCGGCCACGAAGAGCGCCGGCGCGATCCAGCAGGCGAGGACCAGCAGACGGATCCGCCACTGCGAGACCAGCTTCACCAACTCGAAGCGGTAGCCGCGCGACAGCGGCACACGGCGGACGATGGCAACGCTGTCTTCGGCGGTGGCCGTGGTCATTTGCCGTCCTCCTGACGCTCGGTGAGGGCGAGGAACGCGGCCTCCAACGGCGAGACGACGGGCGCCAGTTCGCGCACCGCGACACCCGACCGCACGAGGTGCGCCACCAGTTCGTCGAGCGCCGGCACCAGGGCTCGTACCACCAGCACCTCGGCGTCCTGCCGCATCCCGGTGTCCTCGACGACCCTGATCCCGTCCGTGTCGTCGGCCAGTCGGCGCGCGGCCCGCAGATTGGAGGTGCGCACCCGGTAGTCGAGTTCGCGGTTCTCGGAGGCCAGCTTGTTCAGCGGCCCGGAGAAGACGACCCGTCCGGTGGCGAGGATGGTCACCTCGGAGCACAGCGCCTCGAGGTCGTCCATCCGGTGACTGGAGACGACCACACTGGTGCCGTCCGCGGCGAGCCGGGTCAGAACCCGGTGCACATGTCTTTTGCCGGACGGGTCAAGGCCGTTGGAGGGTTCGTCGAGCACCAGCAGCCGGGGCTTGGTGAGCAGAGCGGCGGCCAGACCGAGCCGTTGCCGCATGCCGAGGGAGAAGCCGCGGGCCTTGTCGTCGGCGACGTCGGTGAGCCCGACCTGGTCGAGCACCTCGTCGATTCCCGCCGTCCGCGCGTCATGGCCCCGGAGTTGGGCCAGCGCGGCGAGGTTCTGCCGGGCGGTGAGGGAGGGGTAGAGGCCGGGGCCGTCCACGAAGCCGGCGACCCCGTCGGGAACGGCGAGCGCCCGCTCCACCGGCGTCCCGAGGATCTCCAGCCGGCCGCCGTCGGCGACGGCCAGACCCAGCAGAAGACCGAGCAGTGTCGTCTTGCCGGCGCCGTTGGGTCCCACCAGGCCGTGGATCTGACCCTGCGTCACATCGAGGTCGACGCCGTCGAGTGCCACGACGTCGCCGAAACACTTGTTGATGCCACGCGCCCGGACCGCGAGAAGTGCGTCCATAGTCCCCTCTTCCCAAACCCCCAGGAAACCTAGGGACGCCACACAGCGCAGGCGAGGGACCAGGGTTGAACGTCCAGGGAACGGATCGTCAAGTGATTGGCAAGTACATGAGTACGAAGCACTCGCATCGGCCCAGAAGCGGGCAAGGGAGTCGGCCGTCGGGCGTAGGGCACCCGATGGGCGGACACTGGGAGATATGACGCACGAGCCCGGTCAACCGTCCCGCCGAGCCGTACTGCTGGATGTTGCGGGCTGTGCTCTGGGCGCGGCGGGCTGCGGCAGCGGCGCGTCCCACACGGCCCCCTCCCCGTCGGCCCCGTCACCGTCGGGCACCGCCCCGGCCGGTCCACCCACGTCGTCGCCGCCCACGACGCAGGCCGCCGCCCTGCCGCGTACGACACTCTGGCGGCCGACCTCCGCGGAGGTCACTCCGGCCGCCGAACTCCGCGGAGGTCACTCCGGCCGCCGAACTCCGCGCGGTTCAGCTGGTCGAGGCGATCGGGGCGTGGCCGCAGGGCGGGGGCGGCGCGGCCGCGGCCAGGACGCGGGTGGCCGCGCTGAAGCTTCCCGCCGGGCTCGTCGCCCAGGTCGGCCCGCTGCTGCCGGACACGGACGCCGCCGTCGTACAGGTGGTCGACGCCCAGTACGGCGGCATCCTCACCGACTCCGCCGGCCTGCTGGTCGTCTGCCGGCAGTGGACGCGTCGGGGCGGCACGGTCGGCGCCGGCGGTACGACGGTGGACGTACGGCTCACCCGCGCCGCCTCCGGCTGGGCGGTCACCGCCCTGCACCCCGGCGCGGTCCGGGGCGGCCGTGTCACCGCTGCCCAGCCGTGTCCGCGCGATCCTCGCCGACTCCCGCATCGAACTGCCGCCCGCCGCCCAGGACGATCTGCGCAACGGGCGCATCCACGACAGTGTCCTCACCGCGATGCGGCAACTGGCGGGCACCTATCGGATGTACGTCGGCGTGGTCCGCTCCGGCCATCCCCTCGATGTCTTCGGCACCAGCCGCCCCAGCGACCATCCCCGCGGCCGGGCCTTCGACGTGTGGCAGATCGACGGCCACGCGGTGGTCGAACCGGCCACGCCCCGCAGCCTGATCGAACGCTTCATGCGGGACGCGGCGGCGGCCGGCTCCTACCACGTCGGCGGACCCGTCCACCTATAGGGCGGCTCCAGGCCCGACCAGTTCTTCAGCGACAACACCCACCACGACCACGTCCACGTCGGCTTCGACAACTGAGCCCGTGCGGACGTTCTCAGGACCGGCCCACTTCGTGCGGCTCCGCCACGGCGGCCTCCCCCTCGGCCGGCGTGCCCTTCGGCTGGTCGGGCCCGCGCAGCCGGTGGGTCAGCGACAGCGCCACCGGCTCCGTGTAGCGCGCGGTGAGCGGGCCCAGAATCACCAGGATCAGGACGTACGCCGTGGCCAGCGGGCCGAGCGAGGGCTCGATGCCGGCGGTGACGGCGAGACCGGCGATGACGATGGAGAACTCCCCGCGTGCGACGAGTGTGCCGCCCGCCCGCCAACGGCCCTTGGCGGAGATGCCGGCCCGGCGTGCCGCCCAGTAACCGGTCGAGATCTTCGTCGCGGCCGTGACCACCGCCAGAGCGAGGGCCGGGAGCAGGACCGGCGGGATGCTGGCCGGGTCGGTGTGCAGGCCGAAGAAGACGAAGAAGACGGCGGCGAACAGATCGCGCAGCGGGGCCAGCAGGTTGTGCGCGCCCTCGGCGACCTCACCGGAGAGGGCGATACCGACGAGGAAGGCGCCCACGGCGGCGGAGACCTGCAACTGCTGCGCGAGACCGGCGACGACCAGAGTCAGCCCGAGGACGACCAGCAGCAGCTTCTCCGGGTCGTCGTTGGAGACGAAACGCGAGATGTGCCGTCCCCAGCGCACCGCGACGACGAGGACGAGCCCCGCCACCCCGAGGGCGACGCCCAGGGTGAGACTGCCCGCCGCGATCCCGGCGCCCGCCAGCAGCGCGGTGACGATCGGCAGGTATACCGCCATGGAGAGATCCTCCAGCACCAGGATGCTGAGAATGACCGGCGTTTCACGGTTGCCCAGCCGCCCGAGGTCGCCGAGCACCTTGGCGATCACCCCGGACGACGATATCCAGGTCACCCCGGCCAGTACGACGGCGGCGACCGGCCCCCACCCCAGGAGCAACGCCATCGCGGCGCCGGGCAGGGCGTTGAGCGCGGCGTCGACGAGACCGGCCGGGTACTGGGTCTTGAGGTTGGAGACGAGATCGCTGGCGGTGTACTCCAGGCCGAGCATCAGCAACAGCAGGATCACACCGATCTCGGCGCCGATGGCGACGAACTCCTCACTCGCGCCCAGTGGCAGCAACCCGCCCTCGCCGAAGGCGAGTCCGGCGAGCAGATACAGCGGGATGGGGGAGAAGCGGAAGCGTGCGGCGAACCGGCCCAGCAGTCCCAGCCCGAGGATGATGCCGCCGAACTCGATCAGGAAGCGTGCGGAGGAGTGCATACCGCTCACTCCCGCCCGAGTATCGCGGCGGCCGCCTCGACGCCCTCGCGGGTACCGATCACGATCAGCGTGTCGCCGCCCGCCAGCCGGAAGTCCGGAGTCGGCGAGGGAATCGCCTCGGCCCGGCGCAGCACCGCCACGATGGACGCGCCGGTGGAGGTACGCATCCGGGTCTCACCCAGCAGGCGCCCGTTCCAGTACGAGACGGTGGACAGCTCGATCCGCTCGGCCACCAGGCCCAGTTCGGTCGTGGACAGCAGGTTCGGGCTGTGGTGCGTCGGCTTCATGGCGTCGACCAGTGCCTCCGCCTCGCCCGCGGTCAGCCGCACCGACAGCGCGCACGCGTCCGGATCGTCCGTGCGGTACGCGCTCACCGTGCGCGTACCGTCCCGGTGCGCCACCACCGACAAGCGGCGCTGCTCGCGTGTGGTGAGGTCGTAGCGGACCCCGATCCCTGGCAACGGCGTACTGCTGAGGCGTGGCGCACGCACGACCGACCCCCTCCGACTTTGACATCTCTTTGGGAAACCTTGAACCTCACCCTACGGGGTGAGGTTCAAGGGGCCGTGCGGTGACTTCGGTTCAGCGAGTGTGGGAGCCGATCGTGAGGACGCCCAGGAGCTTGGGGCTGGTGGCGTTGTCGTACACCACGTGACCGTCGGACTTCTTCCAGATCCTGATGCGGAAGCTGTCCGGGGTGTCGGCGGCGGTGACGCGGAAGGCGTATCCGGACGTGCCGTTGACCGTGCCCGATCCCTGGTACACGCCCTGGTCGCCGGTGACCACGAGCCAGTCGGAGGCGGTCGAGCGGAACCTCAGCTTCGCCGGGCCGAACTCGAAGGACACGTCGCCGGTCGGGACGGTGGCCCGCTTCGGGTAGTGGGCCGTGAGGAAGAAGGCGGCCCTGCCGGTCAGATCCGGCTTGGTGGGGTACGCGCCGGTGGGGGAGGTGAAGATCCCGGTGCCGAACACGGAACCGGCCGAGCGGTCATAGGCGATGAGTTCGGGAAGCGTCCTGCTGTCGGAGCCGCCGTCGTCGTCCGTCACCGTGATCACCGGGCGGCGGATTCCGGCCTTGGCGTAGGTGTGTTCGGCCCGGCAGCCGGCAGCGGTGACCGTCCCGGCCGTCGGCTTGCCGCCGTCCTTCCAGTCGACCGTGCAGGTGTGGGTGTCGCTCGTCCCCAGGTCGTCGAACCGGGCCGTGACGACCGCCCGTTGGCCGACCGGCACCGCGGACCGTGGACCTTCGGCGGAGGTGATGGCCGGGGCCGCGTTGGCCACCGAGACCCTCGCCGTGTCATGGCTGCGGCCGCCGGTCAGGGTGACCGTGTAGGTGCCGTCGTCGGTGCAGGTGACGGTGGTCCTCGCGGCGGCGGGGTCGGCGAAGGTGCAGGGCGCTCCCGGCTCGAGGGTCCACCGCGCACTGCCCGCACCGGAGATCGGGCCGTTCAGCGCGATCGCGTCGCCCTCCGCGCCCGAAGTGTTCCCGCCGGCGTGCACGATGGTCACCGGGTCGATGCTCGTCAGCGTGGGCACGACCGGCTTGATCAGGCCGTCGGAGTCGAACTCCAGCTTGTCGACGGTCGTTTCGCGGTGTGTGCCGTCGCCGCCGGGGATGGCGAAGCGGTGGTAGGCGATGTACCAGTCGCCGGTGTTCGGCACCTGGACGACCGAGTGGTGGCCGGTGCCCTTGATGCCCAGGGAGAGGTCCTTGGAGAGGATCACGCCCCGCTTGGTCCAGGGGCCGGTGGGGGAAGCGCCGGTGGCGTAGGCGACGCGGTAGTTCTCGTCGCGGGTGTCGTTCTCCGACCACATGAAGTAGTAGGTGCCGTTGCGCTTGATGACGAAGGAGCCCTCGTTGTAGCCGCTGGGCGTGATGTCCTTGACCTTCGCGGTGTCCAGCGAGGTCATGTCGTCGTTCAGTGGCACGACGTACGCATGGCCGTTGCCGAAGTACAGATACGACTGGCCGTCGTCGTCGGTGAACACCGCCGGGTCGATCATCTGGCCGCTGAACTGTCCTGCCTTCAACAGCGGCTTGCCGAGCGCGTCCTTGAAGGGGCCGGTCGGGGAGTCGGCTACCGCGACACCGATGTTGGCGTCGGCGCAGAAGTAGAAGTAGTACTTGCCGTCCCTCTCCGCGATCGTCGGCGCCCAGGCCCTGCTGTCCGCCCAGGCGACGTCCGGACCGAGGTCGAGGATGACGCCGTGGTCCTTCCAGTGGACCAGGTCGGTGGAGGAGTACGCCTTGAACTGCGTGCCGCTCCAGCCGTCGTAGCCGTCGGTGGTCGGGTAGAGGTAAAAGGTGTCGCCGAAGCGGACGATGTTCGGGTCGGCGTTGAGGCCCGGCAGGACCGGGCTCTTCATGACGAGCGCCGAGACCGTCCAGCTGCGCTTCTTGCCGTCGGACCCCGTCACCTCGTACGTCACCGGCTTGCTGAAGTCCTGCACGCTGCCAGAGGCGGGGCTGATCGCCGCGCCGTGGGCGAGGGTGAACTCCGGTGCGAGGGAGGTGAGATCGGTGCCCTCCTTCATCGGCAGCGTGATCCTGCCGTCCGCGTTGTCGACGATGGCGTCGACCTTGAGGCCCGGGTGGGAGACATGCGCGATCCCCGCCGTGTTGCCGCTGAGCTCCATCACCTCGGCCGCCGACAACGCCCGGTCGTAGATGCGGAAGTCGTCGACCTCGCCGCCGAAGTACGGGTCGGCCGAGTACAGCGACCGGCCGATGTAGCCGCTGTAGTCCTTGTTCGCGTCGTACAGTTCGGACGGCTTGATGCTCGTCGTCGTACGGGCCGCCTCGACTCCGTCGACGTAGAGGACCATCGTGCCGGTCTGGCCGTCGAGGGTGACGGTGACGTGCCGCCACTGGCCGGGCGTGAGCTGCGAGCCGGCCGTCAGCTTGGACTCGGCCGACCAACTCGCTTTGGTGATGGCCGAGTAGAGGCTGGAGCCGCCGTTGGAGGGCGTGGCGAACAGGTACCTGTCGCTGTCCGGCCCGAGTCCGAACAGCCACTGGAAGGCGTTTCCGCCCTGCCACTTGGCGTACGTCGACACGGTGACGCTGTCCGCGTCCTTCAGCACACCGTTCGGGATCTTCACGTACGGCGAGTCGGAGGCGCCGGACATCCTGAACGAGCCGCCGTCGACGCCGGTGCCGAAGGCGGGCGTGCGGACGTACGTGCCGTGATGGCCGTGCCCGCTGGAATCGACCGCGATGCTGCCGGACGTCTCGTCGAAGCCGTAGTGCAGCAGCAGGTCGGCCGGGACGTCCGGGCCCTCTTCCGACACCGTTACCCGGGCCTGGACCGGGATCGCGGCACCGTCGGGCAGACTCCCCGTCACGGTGAAGGTGCCGGCCTGGGCGTACTGCGACTCCGGCACGTCCTCCCAGGAGACGGCGACAGGGCGCTTGACGCCGTCGGCACAGGTGGCGATCACCGTGGCCGGCAGGACCGGTCGCTCACCGATCCGCGTCTTCACCGGCACGTCCTCGACGCTCTCGACCAGTTGGTCCGGCTGGTAGGCGCGCAGCAGCCGGTCGTACTCGGCCCGGGTGACCGGCAGGACGGTGCCGTGACGCGGCTTGGCCGGCAGGTCGTAGCCGGTGACGGGGGTCCAGGTGCCCGAGTCGAGGTCGCTGGTCTCGAACGGGATGTAGCCGCGCCCGCCGAACTCGTCCAGGAACGCGTACCACTTGTCCTCGGTGTTCGACTTGAAGACCAACGGTCCCTCGGCGGCGCTCATCGCGCCCTTGCCGATCCCCTCGGCGACCGGGCTCCACGAGCCCAGGATGGAGTCGCTCTTCTCCTCGAAGACGAACTTGCTGTTGGGCGTCGAGGAGGAGTTGTTGCGCTCGTCCTTGGAGAGACGGTAGTACGTGCCGTCCTTCTGGATCATCGTGGAGTCGATGACGGACCAGCCGCGGTCGATCCAGACCCTGGGCTCGCTGAAGGTGTAGAAGTCGCGGGTGGTCGCGTACATCATGCGGTTGTACGTGTCGCCGGTGTGCCCGGGGTTGTCGTACAGCTTCGAGGCCCAGAAGACGACGTACTCACCGAGCCCCCTGTCGTAGAACGCCTCCGGCGCCCAGGTGTTGCCCGCGCTGTCGGGGGAGACCTTGACCAGGCGCTGGTCGGTCCAGTGCACCAGGTCGGTGGACTCCCAGACCATGATGGACTTGCTGCCGCTGCGCTGGGCGGCGTCCCAGTCGCCGTTGCCGTAGATCCTCAGGTCGGTGGCGATCTGGTAGAACTTGTCGCCCTCGGGGGAGCGGATGATGAACGGGTCGCGCAGGCCCTTCTCACCGAGCGTCGAGGTCAGCACGGGCTTGCCGTCGTTCAACTCCCGCCACTTCAGCGGGTCGTCGCCCTTGCTCAGCGCCGCGTGGAGCTGCTCACCGTCCGCGGTTCCCTCGCCGGTGAAGTAGCTGAACATGTAGCCCTTGAGGGCCTGTTGCGCGGGTAGTTCGGGGACCTTCGCGGTCAGCACACGGGTCGTTCGCGCCTCGCCCCTGGCGACGGTGGCGGTCAGCTCGACCGTGGTGGCACCGGCGCCGTGTGCGGGGCGGTGGACGATGCCGTCGGCGGACACGACGTCCGGCGTGCCGGAGGACCAGGTGACCCGGGTGCCGTACGAACCGGTGGTCGGGAGCGACAGGTTGCCGCGTACGTCGTCGAGGTTGTGGACGGTGAGGTCCTCGGCGGCGTGCTCGGTCGCCGTCCGGTCGTCGAAGTCGGGCAGCACCGTGACGTCGAAGGACTTGGTGTCGCTCACCGCGCCCTTGCGGAGGGTGGCCGTGAGCCTCGCGTGGGCGGCGGGTTCGCCGGCGGCCGGGCGGGTCACCTTGCCCGTGTCGCTCACCACGCCGGTGTCGTCGCTGGCCCAGCTGATTGTGGAGCCGCCGGCCGTCCCGGTCCTCGGCAGGTTCAGATCGGCGGTCACGGCGCCGGTGTCGCCGAGGCTCAGCGCGGCCTTGTCGTCGGCGACGCCCCGGGCGGCGACGGGCAGGGCGAGCCGGGTGACATCGGAGGCGTCGAGGGCCCGGTCGTAGACGCGGAAGTCGCGCACGCGGCCCTTGAAGAGCTTGTCCCCGGAGTAGAGCGACCTGCCGATGTAGTTGGCGGTCGTGGTGCCGGAGCCGATGGAGCCGGGCGTGATGGTGACCGAGGTGCTGCGGCCGACCTCGACGCCGTCCTCGTACAGCACACCCGTGGAGCCGGCCTGGGTGTAGGTGAGGTGCTTCCACACCCCGCGGGTGAGGTTGTGCGCGTCGGCGGGCTTGGTGGTCTGCTCCGTCGACCAGTTGCCGGTCGCGATCGAGGTGCGCAGGGAGTCGCCGGTGGTGAAGAGGTAGCCGTTGCCGTTGCTGCCGCTGGAGTTGCCGAAGCCGTACAGGAAGTACGGTGTGGACTGCGCGGAGTCGATCAGCACGTCCGTCGAGACGGTGATCGCGGCCATGCCCTTCATGACGTAGTTCGGCACCTTGATGTAGGTGTCGGAGCCGTTGAAGGCGAGTCCCTGGCCGGTGGCCGACCAGTCGGCGGTCCCGCTCACGGTGCCGTCCCGGCCGTTGCCGGAGGCGTCGGGGACGGTGCTGCCGGAGGCCGCGTCGAGCTTGTACCAGAGGGCCAGCCCGTCGGTGACGTCCGCGCTTTCCGCCGCGTGCGCGGCGGAGAGCGGTGCGGTGAGGCCCAGGAACAGCGACACGGTGGTCAGACCGGCGAGCCGGCCGGCCCGGCGTCTGACACGGGTGCGCCGGCGTGCGAGGTACGTCATGTGGGGTTCCTTGCGGAGGCATGGCTGACGGGGGGAGCAAGGCAGGGGAAGCCGGCCGGGAACGGGCGCCTCGGCCAGGGGCGCCTGATCGTTTCGGCTGGGTGACGTCGTGTTGCGAGAGTGTCAATCGAAGGTCATGCCACCGTCAAGAGGTTTCGAACGATGTCCGACAGGCCGAACGGCCGGGGCGTCCGGGCCTCAACTGTCGGACAGCCGGAGGGGGTTGCCGTCGGTCTTTCCGCTCAGCTCCAGCCGAAGCGACGGTCCACGCCTGCCGAGAACTCCTCCACGCGGAGGAGGCGTCGGCGTCTCCCAGCCCCCAGAACGCCGGGTCCGCCGCCCTGGTTCCCTACAGTGCCCGGGCGACGAGCAGGGCGACGTCGTCGTGGTCGTCGGGGTGGCGCAGGCCGTAGAGCAGGAGGTCGCAGGTCTCCTCCAGGGGGCGGTGCGGCTCGTCGAGGAAGCCGAGCAGGGTCTGCAGACGGTCGTCGATGGAGTGGTGCCGGGTCTCGACGAGGCCGTCGGTGTAGAGGACGAGCAGATCGCCGGGATCGAGGCGGGTCGTGGTGGTCTCGAAGGTGATGCCGCCGACACCGAGCGGTGCGCCGGAGGGCAGGTCCAGCAGCTTCGGGGCGTGATGCGGGCCGGCGAGGGCGGGCGGCATGTGGCCGGCGTTGGCGAGCAGGCACTGGCGGGTGTGGGGGTCGTACACGGCGTAGAGGCAGGTGACGATGTAGTGCTCCAGATCGCAGGTGATCTTGTCGAGGTGGCGGAGCACGGAGCTGGGCTCGAGATCGAGGTCGGCGTAGGCGCAGGTGGCGGTGCGCAGCCGGCCCATGGTGGCGGCGGCGTCGATGCCGTTGCCCATGACGTCGCCGACGACGAGCGCGGTCTTGTCGTCCTCGAGCGGGATGACGTCGTACCAGTCGCCGCCGACCTCGCTGGTGGCCTGGGCGGGCTGGTAGCGGGAGGCCAGCTCCAGCCCGGCGTGCTGCGGCGGATGATCGGGCAGCAGGCTGCGCTGCAGGGTGAGGGAGGTGTTGCGCACGCTCTGGAACCAGCGGGCGTTGTCGATGGCCACCGCCGCGCGCCCGGCGAGCTCGGCGGCCAGCACGACGTCGTCCTCGTCGAACGGCAGCGGATTGCGGGTCCGTTTGAGGTCGAGCGCGCCGAGCACCTCGCCGTGGGCGATCAGCGGTACCGCGAGGTACGAATGGACCCCCGCCCGGGCCAGCAGCGAGCCGGCCTCGGCGTCCCGCGCGATGCGCGGCAGGTCCTGTTCGCCGACGTGCCGCACCAGGACCGGGCGGCCGCTGTGGACGCACAGGGTGACCAGCCGGTCGCCCTCGTAGGCCGCCAGTCCGCCGGGCGGGTCGGCGGCGCGCAGGGCCACCGTCGGATGGGCCGCCTTGAGCGCGAGGGCGCGGAAGAGTTCGGGTCCGTCGTCCGGTCTGCGGGAGCGGCGGCAGGCAAGCGCCGAGTCCAGGACGTCGACGGCGACCACGTCGGCCAGTTGCGGGACGGCGATCTCGGCCAGCTCCCGGGCGGTCTCCTCCACCTCCAGCGTGGTCCCGACCCGCACCGAGGCGTCCGCGATGAGCGCGAGCCGGCGCCGCGCCCGGTCGGCCTCGGCCGCCGCACGGTGCCGCTCGGTGACGTCGACGACCGAGGCGGCCGCGCCCAGGACCCGGCCACCGGGGTCTTCCAGCCGGTAGAACGACATGGACCAGGCGTGTTCGTGCTCGGGGTCGGTCCGCGGACGGCCGACGTGGTACTGGTCCAGCAGCGGTGTGCCGGTGGTGAGCACCTGGCGCAGCGCGGACTCGATGGTGTCGATGTCCGGCAGCGGCAGGGTCTCCCGCAGGCCCCGGCCCACGTGCTCCTCGGCGGGGACGCCGTCGATGCGCTCCAGCGCCGGGTTGACCAGCAGATAGCGCAGTTCGGGGTCGAGCAGGGCCAGGCCGATGGGGGACTGCCTGATCAGCCGGTCGCACAGGGCCAGATCGGTCTCGACGCGCTGGAGGAGGTCGTGGTCGGCGGCGATGCCCAGCGCGTAGACGTCCCCGAGGTCGTCCTGCAGCCGCATGTTGCGGAACTCCATGACCCGGGTGCTGCCGTCCTTGTGCCGGATCGGGAAGGCGCCGGCCCAGCTCCGCCCGGTCCGCAGCACCTCGGTGAACAGCCTGACCACGGCCTTGAGATGCTCGGGGTGGATGAACAGCCGCGCCGCGTACTTTCCGAGCGCCTCCTGCGCGGAGTACCCGAACAGCTCCTCGGCCTGCGGGGTCCAGAACACGATGCGCCCGTCGGCGTCGACGACCGTCGCGGCCACGCTCAGGAGGTCCAGCAGACCGGTCGGCGGGGGTGAGTCGACGCCGGGCGCATCGTCGTCCGGCGCGAAGGATTCGGCTGTCATCCGGCAAGCACCTCCACCGTTCCGCAGGATCCGGCGACCCTTGCCGGCGTCGTCGCACACCCGGGTTCCGACCAGCGGTCCTTCCATGGTCCCTCCGCTTCCGGACGGGCGGAAGCGGGGGAGCGCCGACAGCCGGGTCCGTCAGGCCCGTGCGCATCGGGCGGACTAGCAGGAACATGGGGGTGTACAGGACGGCACCCGGATGGCACCCATGGATCCAGCGCGAGACGAGCCCGACGGGCCGACGCCCTCGGCACCGCGCGATCTCCTCGACGCGTCCAGCGACGCGGCCGCGGTCGTCACCGCTCAGGGGGTCGTGCTCGGGTGGACCCGTGCCGCCGAAGCGCTGCTCGGCCACCCAGCCGCAGAGATGGTCGGCACCTCCGCCGCCCGTCTGCTGGCCGCCCCCAGGGACCCGGCTCGGGTGGCCGGCGTGGTGCAGCGCTGCCGGGCCGGCATGGGGTGGAACGGCCTGGTCCCGCTGCGGCACCGCGACGGACGGTCCGTCGACGCGGACCTGCGGGTCTCCGCGTCGTTCCGGGTGGGCGCGAGCGAGTGCTTCCTGCTCTCGGCGCGGGAGCGGCGCCGGCAGTGGATGATCGGCCAGTCCGTGCTCGACGGGTTCCTCACCCGCTCCCCGGTCGGCATGGCGGTGATGGACCGGGAGCTGCGCTACGTATGGCTCAACGACACCCTCGAACGCCTCGGTGGGGTGCCGCGTGAACAGCGGCTCGGGCGGCGGCTGAGCGAGCTGCTGCCGGGGCTGCAGGCGGCCACCCTCGAAGGGCTGATGCGCAAGGTCCTGCACAGCGGAGTCCCGGTCACCGACTACGAGTACCTGGGCTGGAGCTGGGCCGACCCGCACCGCCAGCGCGCGTACTCCACGTCCTTCTTCCCGCTGGTGGACGCGGGGGAGGCCGTCACCGGGGTCTGCTACATGGTCCAGGACGTCACCGAGCGCTGGACCGCGCGGCGGCTGCTGACGCTGGTCAACGAGGCCGGCACCTGCGTCGGCACCACCCTCGACGTCATGCGGACGGCCCAGGAACTCGCCGACTTCGCGGTACCGCGGTTCGCGGACTTCGTCGTCGTCGATCTCCTGGAGCCCGTCCTGAGCACCGAGGGGCACGGGGCGTGGCTGACGGACGCCGGGCCTGCCCCCGCCCAGCCGGTGCTGCGGCGCGCCGGGATGAGCTCGGTGCGGGAAGGCTGTCCCGAGGCCGTGGTGCGGATCGGGGAGAAAGCGGGCTTCCTGCCCCCGACACACGATCTGAGCCTGCTCATCGACGGTGAACCGATCCTGCTCCCGGTCATCGATCCCTCGACCGAGGAGTGGGTCACAGAGGAGCCGGAACGGGCCCAGAGGATCCGCGAGTTCGGCCTGCACTCGCTGATCTCCGTACCGATGCGGGCACGCAACACCGCGCTCGGCATCACCACCTTCCTCCGCTCGCTCAACCCGGTCCCCTTCCAGCCGGACGACGTGCTGCTGGCCCGGGAAGTGGTGGCCCGGGCGGCGCTGTGCGTCGACAACGCCCGCCGCTACACCCGCGAACACACCGCGGCGGTGACCCTGCAGCGCAGTCTGCTGCCGCAGGCCCTTTCCGGCGGAACCGCGCTGGAGGTGGCCTCCGCCTATCTGCCGGCCGACCCCACGGACGGTGTGGGCGGCGACTGGTTCGACGTGATCCCGCTGTCCGGGGCCAGGGTCGGTCTCGTCATCGGCGACGTGGTGGGACACGGCATCACCGCCGCGGCGGCCATGGGCCGGCTGCGTACGGCGGTGCAGACCCTCGCCGACATGGAACTGCCGCCCGACGAACTGCTGGCCCATCTCGACGACCTCGTCCTCCGGCTGAGCGCCGAGAAGACCGACGGGGGGCCGGCCCAGGGAAGCATGACCGCCTTCCTCGGGGCGACCTGCCTGTACGCCGTCTACGACCCGGTCACCGGTCGCTGCACCATGGCCCGCGCCGGACACCCCCCGCCCGTCGTGGTCGCACCCGACGGCCGGGTCTCCTTCCCCGAGCCCCCGGCCGGACCGCCGTTGGGACTCGGCGCCATGGCGTTCGAGGCCACCGAAATCGAACTCGCCGAGAACAGCCTGATCGGCCTCTACACCGACGGTCTCATCGAGGGGTCCGACGGCGACATCGAGCGCGGCATGTCCCGCCTGGCCGAGGCGCTCACCCGCTCCGGCACCGACCTGCCCACGCTGTGCACATCCGCGGTGCAGCAGCTCGTCGCCGGACCGCAGCCCGACGACATCGCCCTGCTCCTGGCCCGCAGCCACACCCTGGGCGCGGACCATGTCGCCTCCTGGGACGTGCCCGTGGACCCGGCCGCCGTCGCCGACCTCCGCGCGCGGGCCACCCGCCAGGTGGAGGCCTGGGGGCTGCGGGACCTCGCCATGACGACGGAACTCGTCGTCAGTGAACTGGTCACCAACGCGATCCGCTATGCCGAGCCGCCCATACGTCTGCGACTGATCCGCGACACCAACCTGACCTGCGAGGTCGCCGACTCCAGCAGCACGGCCCCCCGCCTGCGACACGCCCGCAGCACGGACGAGGGCGGCCGCGGCCTCTTCCTCGTGGCCCAACTGACCGACCGCTGGGGCGCCCGCTACACATCCGAGGGAAAGATCATCTGGGCGGAGCAGGAAATTCCGTGAGGCGGGGTCCGTCTGCGGGGCGTGCCCCGGCCGCGATGAGGAGTTCCGCGGTCTCGGGATGGGGGCCGTGGTTCGCCCAGTCGAGGGGCGTCCAGCCGCTTCCGCCGTCCTCACGGAGGTTGGGGTCGGCTCCGTGCGCCAAGAGTTCACGCACGGTCCCGCTGTGCCCCCAGCACGAGGCCGCGCACAGAGGTGTGCCCTCCGAGCCGACTCCCCGGCTCTGCCCGTCCGGGGCGGCACCTGCGGTCAGGAGCAGGCGGGCGATCTCGGACTGACCCTGCACGGACGCCAGATACAGAGGGCTGGTGCCGTCGCTGTCCGCTCGCTCCGGGTGCGCGCCCACGCGCAGCAGCGCCTCCACCCGTGCCGGGTCAGCGGCCAGTATCGCTGCGAAGAGGAGACGGGAAAGCTTCTTCTGCCGCCGCTGTTTCATCGTCGGCGAGCTTAGCGATCATTGACCTCCTGCACGGGGTCAAGCACTGCACAATCCCTGTACGAGATACCGGACTTGAGATAACGTCGCCCTGCCCCAGCGTATTGAATCGTTTCAAACCGCCTGTGAGGGACGAGGTGCCATGACTTCCAGCAGCGCATCGGAGCACCCTGCACAACCCGGCCCCCGCCGCCGTACGGTCCTCGCGGCCGGCGCCGGAGCCGTCGCTGTGACCGCCGGACTTCCCGCGGTTCCCCCGGCGGCGGCCGACACCGCAACGGCCGCCACCACCAGACCCCCGCGCATCGGCACGGGTTGGCAGCACTACGTCCAAGGCCCCGCGTCCCGCACCGTGCGACCCGAGCGTGTCCTCGCCTCGGCCGGTGACGTCCGCAAGCCCGAGGCCCTGCTGAAGCCCGGCGGCGCCAGAACCGTCCTGCGCCGTCCGCAGCCTGCCCCCGCCCCGCGCTGGCCGGAGGGCACCCAGGCGTCGGCGTCCTCCACGCACGCCGGGAACAACGGCAACGACGGTCAGCCGCGCACCTACGACGCCGCCAACGCCATCGACGGCAACCCCGACACCTTCTGGAACGACGACACGATCGCCGCCTTCCCCGACACGCTGACCATCACCCTGCCGCAGCCGCGGAGCATGTCCGGCATCACCGTGATCTCCAACAGCGACGGCGTGCCGACCGACTTCACGGTCGACGTCTGGGTCAGCGGTGCCTGGCAGACCGCCGCAACGATCTCCGACAACGATGTCATCCAGCGGGCGGTGCCCTTCACCACGACGTTCACGACGACCCAGGTCCGCATCACCGTCACCGCCGTCCAGGACACCCCACGCGGGGCGTTCACCCGGATCAACGAGGTCTGGCCCGAGGCGGTCCACCCGGTCGTGGCGCCCAGCGTCACGGTCGACTTCGGCAAGGTCGTCGTGGGGTACCCGCGCGTCCGCTTCACCTCCGCCTCGGACAACTCGCCCGGCGTACGCCTCGCGTTCTCCGAGACCAAGGAGTTCCTCACCGACCGCTCCGACTTCACCCGCTCCGACCAGTCCGGCGTCGCGGCCCAGGGAACCGACCAGTTCGCCGTACCGGCCAAGGGTGCGGACTGGACCGACCACAAGGGCTTCCAGTCCGGCGACAAGGTCTACTCCGACGGACTGCACGGCTTCCGCTACCTGCGCATCACCCTCGACGCACTGGCGACCGACGCGCCGGCCGCGCAACCCTGGGGAACCGTCGAAATCGACTCCGTCAGCTTGGACTTCACCGCCTACGTCGGCACCCCCGCCACCTACCGCGGCTGGTTCCTCTGCTCCGACGACGACCTCAACCGCTACTGGTACGGCGCTGCCTACACCAACGAACTCGTCACCGACACCTTCCGCCAGGACGACGTCGACCCGCGCAACGCCTGGACCGCCTCCCTGGAGGGCAAGCTCGTCCTGCACGACGGGGCCAAACGCGACCGCGACCCGTACGTCGGCGATCTCGCCGTCTCCGCGCGGACCCTGTACCTCACCCACGACGACACCGCGGCCGCCGCCCGCAACGTGCTCGCCGACCTCGCCGACCACCAGCGCGCCGACGGCTGGATACCGCCGGCCTCCATCGCCGCCTACACCCTCCCGCTGTTCGACTATCCGCTGTGGTGGGTCACGTGCAGCTGGGACTACGTGCTCTACACCGGGGACCGCGCCTACGCCACCCGCTACTACCCCAACCTGCTGAAGGTCCTGGACACCTGGTACCCGAGCGTCACCGACGAGGCCGGACTGCTTAGCAAGGGACTCAACAACACCGGCGGATACGGCGACTACGCCTTCCTCGGGCGCACAGGGAGGGTCACCTACTACAACGTCCTCTACGTCCAGGCGCTCAGGGACGCCGCCCGACTCGCCCGTCTGCTGGGGCACCAGACCGACGCGACACGCTGGACGCAGCGGGCCGACGCCGTGAAGGACGCCATCAACTCCCATCTGTGGGACACGAGTTCGGGCGCCTATCTGGACTCCGGCACCGGGGCCCTCCGGCACGCCCAGGACGGCAACTCCCTCGCCGTCACCGCCGGCGTCGCCGACACCGACCGCGCACAGTCCGCGCTCGCCCATCTCGACGCCACCACCAGGCGCCCGTACGGCAACGCCTTCATGGACAACGACACGATCTTCGACGGCGCCTCGCAGCGCGTCTACGCCTTCACGTCGTACCCGGAGATCGTGGCCCGCTTCACCGCCGGACGCGCCGACTCCGCGCTCGACCAGATCCGGCGCACCTACGGATGGATGGACGCCCACGACCCCGGCATCACCAACTGGGAGGGCATCGGCCCGGGCGGCTCGCTCTACGAGGACGCCTACACCAGCATGGCCCACGGCTGGTCCACCGGTGTGCTCCCGGCACTGACCCACCACCTGCTGGGCGCCCGGCCGACCTCCCCCGGATACGCCACCTGGGAGGTGTGCCCCGAACCCGGCGACGTCACCTGGGCGCAGGGGCAACTCCCCACCCCGCATGGCGCGTTGCGCGTCGCATGGGAGAACTCAGGACGGGTCTTCAGACTGGAGGTGGAGGTCCCGCGGGGAACCCGGGGCACGGTCGCGCTGCCGGGGGACAGCGGCCGTCTGACCGTACGGGCCGACGGCCGAGGCGTGTGGGACGGGCACCGCGCGTCGGACGGCACGGTCGGAGTCGAGGACGGGCGCGTCACGATCACCGGACTGGCCCCGGGCGCGCACACCCTCACCGCCCGACGGGACGGCTGACCGAGGACGGCGCGGACACGACGTCCGAAATCCGCCAGGGGCCGAGCGCGCCGGCGGAAACAATCCACGTATGACCGTGAACCAGGACGGGATCCGCATCGAGCACCGCGGGCACGCCCCGCAGGTCCACCCCACGGCCTACGTGGCACCGAACGCCACGCTGGTCGGCGACGTACGGGTCGGGCCGCGCGCCCGGGTGATGTACGGCGCGGTGCTCGATGCCGAGGGCTCCCGGATCGACATCGGCGAGGCGTCGGTGATCTGCGAGAACGCGGTTCTGCGCGCCTCCGCGGTCGCCGGCGACCAACCAGTGCTCCTCGGCGACCACGTCTTCGTCGGACCGCACACCACCCTGCTGGGCTGCGAGGTGGGCCGGTGCGCCTACCTCGCCACCTCGGCGACCGTCCTGCAGGGCGCACGGCTCGGCGCCGGCGCGGTCGTGGCCGTCGGCGCACTGGTCCACGCCCGTGCGGTGCTGCCGGACGAGTTCTTCGTGCCCCCGCACACCCTCGCCCTGGACGACCCGGCCCGCGTCCTGGCGCCGGGCGACCCGGGTGTGCCCGAGGCCGTCGCACGGGTCGGCTTCGCCCAGGTCGCCTTCGGCGTCGATGCGGCCTGGACGGACCGGATCAGGCGGTACGAGCGAGTGGCGGAGGTTCGGGTGGCGGAGTTCGGCGCGCATGCGGAGGACAGGATGCTCGGCGTCGAATGACCTTGCCCGGCGGCGGGATCATGGCACTGTGGGTGTCGTAGTCATCGCCGTTCATCGCCGAGTGTCGCCCGTCGTCGCCGAAGGAGGTTGACCGCGTTGAAAGTGGTCGTCTGGATCGTCGAGGGCACCTGGCCCGCGTGCGTGGACGCCGCGCGCAGACACGCGCTCGAGGACGCGGACGTCGTCCTGCTCCATGTCACCCCGGAGGACCTGCCGAGCGTGGCGCACGGCGCGTTCGCCGGGCTGCTCGGCCGGGGGCACGCGGAACGCGATCCCGGCACCCGCGTCGAACACCTCGCCGCGGCCTCCGCCGACCAGCTCCTGCGCGCCGCCGCCGACCGGCTCGGCCGGCCCTGCACCCGCACCGAGCGCACCGGACGCGTCGAACGCGAGGTCGTCGCGGCGGTCGAGAACGCCGATCTGCTGATCCTGGCCCGCGACGGCGACCGTACCCACCTGGGCCCGCACAGCCTCGGCCCCGCCAGCCGCTTCGTCCTGGACCACGCCCCCTGCCCGGTCCTCCTGGTCTGGCCCGAACCGGCCCCCGGCCTGGCCACCATCCCGCCCCCACCGCCGCATCCCCCGCACCACCGATAGCGTCAGCGCGCCAACCCGTGGAGGACGAGCCAGGGCAGCAGGACGGCGGGCAGCGTCAACAGCCATGGCTTGAGCGGACGTTCACGTCTGAGCGGCACGATCACATCGGCGATCGTGAGCAGCGCCAGCACGAACAGACCGGTGATGACGAGGAGGCCCAGGACCGGACCGCTGTGGTCGATCTGGTGGTACGTGCAGCCGTCCAGATCGGACCGTTCCAGGTCGTCGAGCCCGCAGTGGCCGTACGCGGCATACCAACGGGCGCACCACACCACGACGACGGTCGGTATCCCCATGAGCAGATGGACCAGCAGCGGCCCACCGTAGCGACGGATCATCGCAGCGCTGTCCGGGCGCGGGCGCGGAACTCGGTCACGTAACCCGCGCCGATCACGAGCAGGACGGCGCACACGCCGAGGAGCAGGGTCGTCCAGTTCATCCACGTGTAGTTCGGATCGCTGGTGTACGTGGTGCCGTCGTCGCGGACGCAGTCGAACCGCAGCGGCAGGTACGACGACTCGTGCCGGACGAGATGGCGGACCGTGTCGGCGCTGAAGCCGTCCCGGCACGCCGGTGCGGGCACGGAGTCCGCACCGTCGTTGTAGGCGAGCTGGGAGGCCAGGACGCCGAAGAGGCCCAGCGCGTAGACCGCTGCCGCCGAGGCCGCGGCCAGCCATGCGGCGCGGTGCAGCAGATGGACCAGCCAGGGCTGGGGGCGGCCCGGCAGCGCCATCGCGAGGAGTGAGACCGCGGCGATCAGCGCGCCCAGGGCGCAGATGGCGAAGACGGCGAGTCCGACGATCATGAGCCCCCCTGTCCGGCATGATCTCTGCCGGTTCGGAGAACTCCACCAGGCCGGAGGGCATTGGACTATGACGGAAGCCACTCCTCCAGTCACAGTGGTGTCACAAGGCCCCGTATGCGCAGCTCGCCCCCGTCCACCGCGCCCCGACTCGCACGCCGAGGAGTTTCCATGAGCACAGCCGTCGTCGTGGGCAGTGGTCCCAACGGTCTCGCGGCGGCCGTCCGGCTCGCGCGCGAGGGGGTCGCCGTCACCGTGCTGGAGGCGGCGGACGTCATCGGCGGTGGTACCCGCACCAGCGAGCTCACGCCCGGCCTGCTGCACGACCACTGTTCGGCGATCCACTCGATGGCGGCCGGCTCGCCCTTCCTGCGCACCCTGGACCTGGAGCGGTTCGGTCTGCGCTGGTGCCTGCCGGAGATCGACTGCGTGCATCCGCTGGACTCGGGAGCGGCGGGCGTGCTGCACCGGTCGGTGCGGCGGACCGCCGAGGGGCTCGGCCGTCCCGACGGCTCTCGCTGGGAGCGGCTGTTCGGGCCCCTGGGTGAAAACTTCGACGCGCTGGCCGGGGACTTCCTGGGCCCCCTGACCCGCGTGCCGCGTCACCCGCTGCTGCTGGCCCGCTTCGGCCTCCCGTCGCTGCTGCCCGCCTCCGCGCTGGCGCGGGTGTGGCGTTCACAGGCGGCGCGGGGGCTGTACGGCGGCATCGCCGCGCACGCCTTCCGGCCGCTGAACCGCCCGGCCACCGCCGCCATCGGGGTGTCGATCATCGCGTCCGGGCACCGGTACGGCTGGCCGGTGGCGGCGGGCGGCTCGCGCGCGATCAGCGATGCCCTGGCCGGTCTGCTGGGAGAGCTGGGCGGCCGGGTCGAGACCGGTGTCCGGGTGCGGTCGGCGGCCCAACTCCCGCCCGCGGATGTGGTGTTGTTCGACCTGGCGCCGGTCGCGGTGGCCGACGTGCTCGGCGACCGGCTGCCGGCCCCGGTCGCCCGCGCCTACCGTCGCTTCCGGCACGGTCCGGGTGCGTTCAAGGTGGACTTCGCGGTCGAGGGCGGGGTGCCCTGGACCCACGAGGCGGCACGGCGGGCGGGAACCGTGCACCTCGGCGGGACCTTCGAGCAGGTCGCCGCCGCCGAGCGCGCCGTCCACCTCGGCCGGATGCCCGAGCGGCCGTTCGTGCTGGTCGGACAGCAGTACCTGGCCGACCCGGCGCGCTCCGCGGGGGACGTCCACCCGGTGTGGACGTACGCGCACGTGCCGCACGGCTACGACGGCGACGCGACCGAGGCGATCGTCCGGCAGATCGAACGGTTCGCCCCTGGTTTCCGCGACCGGGTCGTCGGCAAGGCGGTGCGTACGCCGGCCGCCTTCGAGGAGTACAACCCGAACTTCGTCGGCGGGGACATCGTCACCGGCGCCAACACCGTCCGCCAACTGCTGGCCCGCCCCCGCCCCGCCCTCGACCCGTACGCCACGGGCGTGCCCGGCATGTTCATCTGTTCGGCCGCCACCCCGCCGGGAGCCGGGGCGCACGGCATGTGCGGAGCGCACGCGGCCGAGTCGGCGCTGCGGTATCTGCGGCGTACGGGGCGTCGATCGCCCCGGGTGAGGGCACAGGATAGTAGGACGTCCGAGTAACTGTGCTGCTCCTCACATGCCGCCCTCCGGCCTCCGATTACTAGGACGTCCTACTATTTCTACGTCAGCGCCCGCGACCTGCCCTGGGAAGGCCCCCCGCCATGAGCGATCTGCACCGGCCCGTGCACCCCGTCCGTCTGGTCACGGCCTCGGCCCTGTTCGACGGGCATGACGCCTCGATCAACATCATGCGGCGCATCTTCCAGTCCCAGGGCGCCGAGGTGATCCACCTCGGCCACAACCGCTCCGTACAGGAGGTCGTCGACGCGGCCCTCGAAGAGGACGCCCATGGCGTGGCGGTCTCCTCCTACCAGGGTGGGCATGTCGAGTACTTCGAGTACCTGGTCCGGTCGCTGCGCGAGCAGGGGGCGGAGCATGTGCGGGTGGTGGGCGGCGGTGGCGGGGTCATCGTTCCCGAGGAGATCGCCCGGCTGCGGGGGACCGGGGTGACCATCTTCTCCCCGGAGGACGGGCAGCGGATGGGGCTGGCCGGGATGGTCAACACGGTCGTGCGGGACTGTGACTTCGACCTGTGGGACGCCAGGCCGGCCGACGTCGCCGCCGTGCTGGCCGGTGACCGTTTCGCCATCGCCCGTGCCGTCACCGGTGCCGAACTCGGCAAGCTGGACACGGAGTTCCTGGGGCAGCTGCGTGCCGCGGCCACCGCCCGGACCGTGCCGGTGCTGGGCATCACCGGCACCGGCGGCTCCGGAAAGTCCTCCCTCACCGACGAGTTGGTGCGCCGCTTCCGGGTCGACCAGCAGGACAAGCTGCGGATCGCGGTGATCGCCGTCGACCCGACCCGCCGCCGCGGCGGGGGCGCCCTGCTCGGTGACCGCATCCGGATGAACTCCCTGGACGGCAACCGGGTGTTCTTCCGCAGCCTGGCCACCCGCGGCAGCCGCGAGCTGCCCGAGCACCTCTCCGAAGTGATCGACGTCGTGAAGGCCGCCGGGTTCGACCTGGTGATCGTGGAGACACCGGGCATCGGCCAGGGCGACGCGGCGATCGTGCCGTTCGTCGACACCTCGCTGTATGTGATGACGCCGGAGTTCGGCGCCGCCTCCCAGCTGGAGAAGATCGACATGCTCGACTTCGCCGACGTGGTGGCGATCAACAAGTTCGAGCGGCGCGGCGCGAAGGACGCGATGCGGGACGTGGGCCGTCAACTGGTCCGCAACCGCGAGGCGTTCGGTAAGCGGCCGGAGGACATGCCGGTCTACGGCACCTCCGCGGCGACCTTCAACGACGACGGCGTCACCGCCCTGCACCAGCACCTGAGGACCGTCCTGGCCGAGAAGGGACTGCCGCTGGTCGAGGGCACGCTGGCACCGGTCGACGTACGGCACTCCTCCGGCATCCGCCAGGTGGTCCCCGCCGACCGGGTCCGCTACCTCGCCGAGATCACCGAGTCCATCCGCGCCTACCACGCCACCACCGGTCAACTGGCCGACGCCGCGCGGCGGGTGCAGCGCCTGGCGGCGGTCGAGGGGGAGCTGGTCGACGCCGGCCTGGACGCCGAGGACGTACGGTCACTGCTGGCCCAGGCGCGGCGGCAGCTGCCGTACGAGATCGCCGAGCAGATCCAGAACTGGCCCGCGGTCGTGGCCGCCTACTCCGGTGACGAGCAGGTGGTGAAGGTGCGGGACAAGGAGATCCGCACCAAGCTCACCCGCGAGTCGCTGTCCGGCAACAAGATCCCCCGCGTCGCCCTGCCCCGCTTCACCGACCACGGCGAACTGGTCCGGTTCTGGCGAGCGGAGAACCTGCCCGGCCACTTCCCCTTCACCGCCGGGGTGTTCCCCTTCAAGCGCGACGGCGAGGACCCGGCCCGTATGTTCGCCGGCGAGGGCGACCCCTTCCGCACCAACCGCCGCTTCAAGCTGCTCTCCGAAGGCCAGCCCGCCACCCGCCTGTCCACCGCCTTCGACTCCGTCACCCTCTACGGCCGCGACCCCGACGAACGCCCCGACATCTATGGCAAGGTCGGCACCTCCGGCGTCTCGGTGGCCACCCTGGAGGACATGAAGGCCCTCTACGACGGCTTCGACCTCGTGGCACCGACCACCTCGGTCTCCATGACCATCAACGGGCCCGCGCCCACCATCCTGGCCTTCTTCCTCAACACCGCGATCGACCAGCAGACCGAGAAGTTCCGCGCCGCCGAGGGCCGCGACCCGTCCCCCGAGGAAGCGGCCGAACTGCGCGCGCACGCGCTGGCGACCGTGCGCGGCACCGTGCAGGCCGACATCCTCAAGGAGGACCAGGGCCAGAACACCTGCCTGTTCTCCACCGAGTTCTCGCTTCGGATGATGGCCGACATCCAGGAGTGGTTCATCCAGAACAAGGTCCGCAACTTCTACTCGGTGTCCATCTCCGGCTACCACATCGCCGAGGCCGGCGCGAACCCCATCAGCCAGCTCGCCTTCACCCTGGCCAACGGCTTCACCTACGTCGAGGCCTACCTCGCCCGGGGCATGCACATCGACGACTTCGCCCCCAACCTGTCCTTCTTCTTCTCCAACGGCATGGACCCCGAGTACTCCGTGCTGGGCCGGGTCGCCCGCCGCATCTGGGCGGTGGCGATGAAGGAGAAGTACGGCGCCAACGAGCGCTCGCAGAAGCTGAAGTACCACGTCCAGACCTCCGGACGCTCCCTGCACGCCCAGGAGATGGACTTCAACGACATCCGCACCACCCTGCAGGCGCTCATCGCCATCTACGACAACTGCAACAGCCTGCACACCAACGCCTACGACGAGGCCGTCACCACCCCCACCGAGGACTCCGTCCGCCGGGCCCTGGCCATCCAGCTGATCATCAACCGGGAATGGGGCCTGGCGATGAACGAGAACCCGCTCCAGGGATCGTTCATCATCGACGAACTGACCGACCTGGTCGAGGAGGCCGTCCTGCAGGAGTTCGAGCGCATCAGCGAACGCGGCGGTGTGCTCGGCGCGATGGAGACCGGCTACCAGCGCGGACGCATCCAGGACGAGTCGATGCTGTACGAGCAGCGCAAGCACGACGGCTCGCTGCCCCTGATCGGCGTCAACACCTTCCGCAACCCGCACGCCGACACCGCCGAACCGGCCGTCGTCGAACTCGCCCGCGCCACCGAGGAGGAGAAGCACTCCCAACTGGGGCGCGTCCAGGACTTCCAGGCCCGCCACCAGGAGCCGGCCCATGCCGCCCTGGCCGCCCTGAAGGACGCGGCGGTCAGCGGCGACAACGTCTTCGCCGTCCTGATGGACGCCGCCCGGGTCTGCTCCCTCCAGCAGATCACCGACGCGTTCTTCGAGGTGGGCGGAGAGTACCGCCGTAACGTCTGACGGTCACCGATACGAGATCGGCCGCATGCCCTTGCGTGCCGGTGGAACACGGCAGTTCTCGGCTCGGCCCGTAAGCGGGCGGCAGGACGGAGGACGGCATGTCGGTCGATCTCGTGGGGTTCGTCGGAGTGGTGCTGCTCGCCTACCTGGTGCCGGGTCCCGACTTCGTGGTCATCGTCCGGGCGTCCGTCCGGCGACGCGCACTGGGCAGAGCGGCGGCTCTCGGCGCCCAGACAGGGCTGTGTGTGCACATGTGCGCGGCCGTCCTGGGACTGTCCGTCCTCGCGACCCGGTTCGCGTACGCCTTCACCGTCATCAAGCTGCTCGGGGCCGCCTATCTGGTGTACCTGGGCGTGCGCGCCCTGCTCGACGCACGGCGGATGCCGCAGCGGGAGGACGGCCCCCGCTGCGCGACCGACCGGCGCCGCAGCTTCCTCCAGGGCTTTGTGACCAATGCCCTCAACCCCAAGGCGGCGCTGTTCTTTCTCAGCGTCCTGCCCCAGTTCGTGGACCGCGACGGTCCGCTCACCGGGCAGATCCTTCTCCTGGGCGTGGCTGACATCGTCCTCGGCATCGGCTACTGGCTGGCCCTCGTGATGGTCGCGGCCCGGCTGCGGTCCGTGCTGGAGCGTCCGGCCTGGCGGCGCCGCTGGGAGCGGGTCACCGGCGGCCTCCTCATCGCCATCGGGTTCGGGGTCGCGGCGACGGAGTGACCGTCACCGTCGGCCCTCAGTGCGACTCGCGGCTGACCTCCGAGCCGCTGGAGCCGACCAGGAAGTCCAGGTCGGCTCCGGTGTCGGCCTGCAGGACGTGGTCGACGTAGAGGCGTTCCCAGCCCCGCCCGGGGTTGGCGAAGCCGGTGACGGTGGCCTTGCTCGGGGTGCGGCGGGCGAGTTCCTCGGCCGGTACGTCCATGTCGATGCGCCGGGCCGCGACGTCCAGGGTAATGAGGTCCCCGGTGCGGACGAGGGCGAGAGGGCCGCCCGCCGCGGCTTCCGGAGCCACGTGCAGCACGACCGTGCCGTACGCCGTACCGCTCATCCGGCCGTCGCAGACGCGGACCATGTCGCGGACGCCCTGGGCGAGGAGCTTCCTGGGCAGGGGCATGTTGGAGACCTCGGGCATGCCCGGGTAGCCCTTGGGGCCGCAGCCGCGCAGGACCAGGACCGAATCGGCGTCCACGTCGAGGTCGGGGTCGTCGATGCGGGCGTGGAAGTCCTCGATGGAGTCGAAGACGACCGCCCGGCCGCGGTGGCGCAGCAGGTGCGGTGAGGCGGCCGCCGGTTTGACGAGCGCGCCGTCGGGGGCGAGGTTGCCGCGCAGGACGGCGATACCCCCCTCGGCGACGAGCGGTTCGGCGCGGGTGCGGATGACCTCGCCGTCCCAGATCGGCGCCTCGTCGAGGTAGTGGACCAGCGGCTCGCCGGTGACGGTCAGCGCGTCGGGGTCGAGCAGGTCGCGGACCTCGCGCAGGACGGCGAGGAGGCCGCCGGCGCGGTGGAAGTCCTCCATCAGGAAGCGGCCGGCGGGCTGGAGGTCGACCAGGACGGGGACGCGCGAGCCGATGCGGTCGAAATCGTCGAGGGTCAGCTCGACGCCCAACCGGCCCGCGATCGCCAGGAGATGGACGACGGCGTTCGTGGAGCCGCCGATCGCGGCCAGCGCCACGATCGCGTTGTGGAAGGAGGCCTTGGTCAGGAAGGCCGACGGCCTGCGGTCGGCGCTGACCAGCTCCACGGCCAGCCGGCCGGTGTGGTGCGCGGCCTGCAGCAGTCGGCTGTCGGGTGCGGGGGTTCCGGCGACTCCGGGTACGACGGTGCCCAGGGCCTCGGCCACCAGCGCCATCGTGGAGGCGGTGCCCATGGTGTTGCAGTGCCCGCGGCTGCGGATCATCGCGGACTCGGAGCGGGTGAACTGCTCCTGGGTGAGGGTCCCGGCGCGGACCTCCTCGGACAGCCGCCACACGTCCGTACCGCAGCCCAGCGGACGCCCGCGGAAGGTCCCGGTCAGCATCGGACCGCCCGGCACGACGACCGCGGGCAGGTCCACCGACCCGGCTGCCATCAGCAGGGACGGGATCGTCTTGTCGCAGCCGCCCAACAGCACCACGCCGTCGATGGGGTTGGCCCGGAGCATCTCCTCCGTGGCCATCGCCGCCATGTTGCGCCAGAGCATCGCCGTCGGGCGCACCTGGGTCTCGCCCAGCGACACCACCGGCAGATCCAGCGGGATGCCGCCCGCCTCGTGGACGCCGTCGCGGACCGAGGCCGCGACCTCGTCGAGATGCGCGTTGCACGGGGTCAGATCCGAGGCGGTGTTGGCGATGGCGATCTGCGGCCGGCCCGAGAACGCGTCCTCGGGCCCTCCTCGGCGCATCCACGCCCGGTGGATGTAGGCGTTGCGGTCCTGACCCTCGTACCACTGGGCGCTGCGGAGCGTCACCCTCGAGCCCCTTCCGGCAATCGACACACAGGTCTAATCTGTGGAACGCCATGGAGCATACGCAGACCGATGAGGGATCGACAGACCTCGACGAAGACGGCTCCGAGCGCGTCGGCGGAGCACGGCTGGTGGGGTCGGACCGGGTGCTCGCGGTCCTCAAACAGCTCGCCCGGCATCCGGAGGGCGTGGGCCTGGAGGAACTGACCCGGGCGATGGGCAGCCCGAAACCCACCGTGCACCGGGCGCTGGCCGCCCTGCGCCGGGCCGGATTCGCCGATCAGGACGGGCGCGGCCACTATCTGCTCGGCGACGAGTTCCTGCGCATGGCCTTCGCCCACCACGAAGCGCGTCCGGAACACGTCCGCATGCGGCCGGTGCTGGAGGCGCTGGCCGCCCGCTTCGGCGAGACCGCCCACTACGCCGTCCTCGACGGCCGCGAGGTCGTCTACCGAGCCAAGGTCGACCCGCCCACCGGTGCCGTCCGGCTGACCTCCACGGTCGGCGGCCGCAACCCCGCCCACGCCACCGCCGTCGGAAAGCTGCTGCTCGCCCATGAGTTGAGGACGCCGGAGGCCGTACGACGGTGGATCGGCGACGCTCCCCCGGAGCGCCGGACACCCCGAACCAGGTGTGGGGCCGAGGAGTTGCACCGCGAGCTGGAGGTGACCCGCACACGCGGGTACGCCCTCGACGACCAGGAGAACGAGGCAGGCGTCAACTGCCTCGCCATGCCCGTCTACGCCGTCTCACCGACCGCTCCCTCAGGAGCAGTGAGCGTCAGTGCCCTCGCCTACCGAACTCCCTTGCAGACCTTGACCGAAGGGATCGACGACATCCGCAAGCTGCTCGGCCCGCTGAACGGGCCGCACCCGAGATGACCGTCCGCGCCATACGCGCTTTCGTCCTGGCCGCACCGGAGGAGTACGCGGTCCAGGAGGTCCCGGCACCCGTGGCGGCTCCCGGTGAAGTCGTCGTCGACGTCGAGCGGGCCGGTGTCTGCGGCACCGACGCCGAGTTCTTCAGCGGCGCGATGGCCTACCTCCACCAGGGACACGCCGCCTACCCCATGCGCCTGGGCCACGAGTGGGCCGGACGCGTGGCCGCCGTCGGCGACGGGGTGGACCCCGCGTGGATCGACCGGCGCGTCATGGGGGACACCATGCTCGGGTGCGGCGACTGCCGCCGCTGCCGACGAGGCCACCAGCACGTGTGCGACAAACGGCAGGAGGTCGGCGTACGCGGGAACCGGCCCGGGGCGCTGGCCGAGCAACTGGCTGTCCCCGCCACGTCCTTGCACGCCCTGCCGGACTCCGTCGACGCCGAACTCGGGGCACTGGTGGAGCCGGGCGGCAACGCCCTGCGCGCTGCACGGGCCACGGGCGCCGGGCCCGGTGACCGGGTTCTGGTGCTCGGGCCGGGGACGATCGGGCTGCTCGTGGCGATGTTCGTCCGGGCCGCCGGGGCCGAGGTGCACCTCATGGGCCGTACCGCGTCGTCGCTCGCCTTCGCCCGCGCACTGGGCTTCGAGCACGTGTGGGGGGAGGGCGCCGTTCCCGAGCTGCCCTTCGACGCCGTCGTCGACGCCTCGAACGCCGCCCATCTGCCGGGCACGGCGCTGGAGTTGGTCGAGCCGGCCGGACGGCTCGTGTACATCGGACTGTCCGGTGAACCGAGCCGTGTCGACACCCGCACGCTCGCCCTGAAGGACGTGACCGCGGTGGGCGTGCTGTCCGCGTCCCCGGGACTGGCGGCGACGATCCGGGCCTACGCGGAGGGTCTGGTCGATCCGCGACCGCTCGTCGCGGCGACCGTCGGCCTGGAGTCCGTCGGCGCCGTGCTCGCCGGGGAACGGCCCGCGGAAGCGGGTCCCGGCCCGAAGATCCTCGTTGATCCACGGCGGGAGGACGCTCGTCCGGCGCACCGGTGAGGGGGCCTCGTGAGACCTGGTCTCACGTCTCGGCGGTCCTCGCCGCCGCGGCCAGCCCGGACTGCAGGCGGCGGGCCGCGTCGAGGTGGTCGGCGGTCCAGATGATGCGGACCGCCGTGTCCGTGGCCTTGCCGTCCTCGTCGCTCAGATCGCGGCGCAGGGAGGTGACCAGGCGGGCCTCGGCGGCCGGGTCCGGGGGCATCGGGTCCGGCACCGAGGTGCCGCGGTCCAGGCCCGTCGCCAGGTTGCGGTACCAGACGGAGACATGGTCCGCGGTACCCATCAGCACCAGACGTGCGTCCACCCGGTCCGTTCCGTCGGGCTGCTCACCGGCGCGCTGCCACAGGCCCAGGACGGCGTCCGCGGCCAGCCGCAGTCCGACGACGCCGGTGACGAGGGTGGTCATGTCCGCCAGGGGCACCGGTTTGGCGCCGCGTTCCGCGAGATAACTGCGGAAGGCGTCGTCCAGGCGCCGAGCCGCGGCCGCCGCCTGGCGGTTCTCTTCTTCCGGGGCCGCGACGGGCGGGGGACCGCCTGCGCAGCGGCCCACCGCGTACCGCACCGCGCCGGCCAGATAGCGCGCGCTGTCGGTGTAGGCGGCGGCGAGGGCACGGTCTACGGCGGCCGTGGCGCCGCGCGGCCAGAAGAACAGGCCGACCAGCACGCTCACCCCGCAGCCCAGCGCGATGTCCTCGATCCGCAGCAGCACGATGTGCCAGTCCGGGTGCCGGCCGATGTTGAACAGGATGACCAGCGTGACGGTGAAGGCCGCCTGACCTGCGGCGAAGGAGATGGCGGCGGGTGCGATGCCCGCGACCAGCACGGCGAGGGGCAGCAGGAACCACAGCACCGTGCTGTGGTCGCCGATCAGCTGGAGCAGCCCGGCGCCGAGGACCGAGCCGACGAGGGTGCCGCCCAGAGCGCGTACGGCGTTCTGGCCGGTGTTGAGGGCGTTGGAGCGCAGGACCGACAGCGTGCCCAGCAGCACCCAGAAGGAGTGCTGGACGCCGGTGGCGTCGGCGAGGGCGACCGCGACGCCGAGGCCGAGCGCGCCACGCAGGCTGTTGTGCAGCCAGACGGAGCCGCGCTGGAGGTGGGCGGCGGCCCGCTCGCGCGCCGAGGCCAGCGGCTGGACGACGGTACCGGGTTCGAGGCCCAGCAGCCGCTCCGGCCAGCTGCGGCGCTCGGCGGCCGCGGCCAGGTCCACGTTGCCGGCGATCTGCAGGGTGGCGAACCCCAGTTCCTGCGCGCGGAAGGACAGGTCCAGGGAGCCGAGGAAGTCCCGGATCTCCTCCTCCGTGCCCGGACGGGGCCGGTGCACCGGCAGCCGGGTGACGGCCCCGTGCTCCATGCCGTCGATGACCTCGCGCAGCTCCGCCGAGGCGGCCCGCAGAGCCTTCGGGTTCGACCGTGGGGCGTCCAGGAGATCGGCGGCCCGCTCCAGGACCTCGGCGGCGGATCGCCGTACTCGATGCGCGTCCAGGTCGAAGCCGGCGTTCCCATCATCCGGAGGCGCGCTCTCGGCCACGATGGCACTGAGCCAGGTCAGTTCGTCGACCAGCCGGACGATGGCCCGCGACCCGGTCGACAGGCCCGTCGGCCGGTAGGGCGTGGCGTCGAAGGCGGCGCGCAGCTCGGTGGCCGCGGTGGCGGCGTCGGCGGCGGCCGCCCGGCAGTGGGCCGGGCTCGGCGCGTCCGGATCGGCGGCGAGCCGGGACGCGTCGGCGTGCAGCTGTGCGGCGGCCGCGCGGCAGACCCGGGCGGCGGGCGCGCTGAGCGGGTCCGCGGTGGGCCGGGGCCAGAGCAGGGAGATCGCGGGCAGGGCGGCGGCCGCCGCGAGGCCCGCGCCGGCGAGCCGGTCGGGCAGCTGCGAGAGCGGGCCGGGTGAGGTCACCGGAAGGACGAAGCCCAGCAGCAGTGCCGTCGACGCGCCCGCGAGGACGGAGCTGACGACACCCGCGAACAGCACCAGAAAGCCGACCACCACGGTGACCGTGACCGCCAGCCACGTCTGCCGGGCCACGAGCGTGCCCAGACAGATCAGCAGCGCCCAGGCCACCGCGAGTCCCACATGGGCGCGCAGCCGCTGCACCATCGGACCGGTGAACTCCACGAGCAGCAGCATCGAGAACGAGCCGAACGCCGCGAACGTGGCGATCGTCGGCGCGTGCAGCACCTGGCTGCACAGCGCGAACAGGGCCGGCATGACCAGCGCGGTCCGACCCGCCCGGCGCGTCGCCGCCAGTCCCGGATCGTGGTCCCGCAACCACGCCACGAGCCGCCCGCCGACCGGGAGAGGACCAGGTATCCGCATACGCCCGCACACCTCCCGTCGGCACGACGCCCGCGCGCCCCACAGGTGTCGAGTATGTGCGTCTCGGGAGCCCGCCGCCCGCCTTCCCGCCGAAAACACCCGGACCGCAGGGGCAAGGTTTACGCCCGTGAGCCGGGGTGGAAGGCGGGCACTCGTACGCGGAGCGATGGGCGAGGGATCCGGAGCGGGCAGCCATGACAGACATCGACACGTTCACCGACCGGCTGAACCCCGACATGTGCGTGGTCACGGCCTCGGCGGATGGGCGGCGGGCCGGGTGTCTGGTGGGGTTCTTCTGCCAGTGCTCCATCCAGCCCGCGCGGTTCGCGGTGTGGATCTCCAAGGCCAACCACACCTACGACATCGCCCGCCGGGCCGACTGCCTCGCCGTCCATCTGCTGACCCGTGAGCAGCACGAGCAGGCGGAGCTGTTCGGCGGACGGACCGGCGACCGGACCGACAAGTTCGCCCGGGTGCGGTGGACACAGGGGTACGGCGGCTCGGCGATCCTGGACGAGGTCGCGGCGTGGTTCGTCGGCACCGTCGAGAGCCACATCGACGGAGGCGATCACGTCGGCTTCGTCCTGGCACCCGTGCAGTGGGGAGGCGGCACGGACGGTCCACTGCTCAGGCTCCGCGACGCGCTGGACATCGACCCGGGCCATCCGGCCTGAACGTCTACGGGAGTGGCGGTGACCTAGGTCCATGTGCCGAGGAGAGTTCGGACTGGGGGAGGGTCCTGGGCCGAGGTCGCGTCGCTATGGTGGGCGATCAGTCACCATCACGCGCGTGACCTCCTGACCGGCGCGACCGGCCCCACGCACTTCCGTTGGAGCGGACGGCCGCCCGAGTCAGGGACGCACCCGAGGAGAGCGATGCCGAGCGACGGCTACACGTACGTCTGCGCGTTCGACGTACTGGAGGAGGACGTGCCGCGCCGGTTCGAGGTGGAGGGTGTTCCCCTCTCCCTCGTCCTCACCGAAAAGCAGGTGTTCGCGATCCACGACGTGTGCTCGCACAGCGCCGTCTCGCTCTCCGAGGGCGAGGTCGAGCGGTGCACGGTCGAGTGCTGGCTGCACGGCTCCCGCTTCGACCTGCGCACCGGCCACCCCCTCGACCCGCCGGCGACGCGCCCCGTCCCCGTGTACCCCGTGCAGATCGAGGACGGCCGCGTCTACGCCCTCGTACCACCGCGGAGCCAACGGTGACGCAGGTGCCGGACGACGCCGTCGTGGAGCGGGCCGACGCGGCCCGCAACCGCGCCCGGCTGCTGGAGGCGGCCGCCGACCTGGTGGCCGAACGCGGCGCGGACCATGTGACGATGCACGAGGTCGCCCAGGCGGCCGGGGTGGGCAAAGGCACCTTGTTCCGCCGGTTCGGCGACCGGACCGGACTCCTGCTGGCGTTGATGGGTGACGCAGAGGCGGAATTCAACGAGGCGTATACCTGCGGTCCGCCTCCGCTCGGACCGGGAGCGTCGGCGCGAGCGCGGCTGACGGCGTTCGGCTGCGCCCTGATCGAGCGCATCACCGACGAAAGCGACCTGGGAGCCGCGCTGGCCCGCCAGGTCCCCCTCGAACGCCGTCACTCCTCCGAGCCCGGCCGTTCCTTCCAGCAGCACATCGCATCTCTTCTGCGGGAAGCGGGAGTTGACGCCGATGATGAGATGATCGCCCACGCCCTGCTGGTGTTCACCAACCTCGAGACCATCGACTACCTCAGCGACGAGTGCGGGATCCCTGCGACCCGTCTGCGCTCCACGTGGGCCGACCTGGTAAGACTGGTGACCGGAGGCTGAGCTGCAGGTAGCCCGGCGATCTCACAGCTGTGTGGCTGTCTCCTCGGTCAGTGCCTGCAACAGGCGGTCCTGGAACGCCTGGTCGTGGACCGCGCCGTGCGGTTCGCGCTGTTGGCGGTGGTACCAGTACCCGCCTGTGGTCCGGGCCTGGGGGTCGTCGCTGGTCGCGAGCCACACCTGTGTCTCATGGCCGAGTTCCAGATCGTCGGGCGCGCTCGGCCCGCCCATCTTCGTCGGCACCCAGCCCGGGTCCACCGCGTTGCTCAGCACCCCGGGCCGCAGGCGCGCCACCGCCGCCGCGAGCGTCGTGACGAACAGCTTGCTGTCGGCGTAGGAGCCCGCGCCCCGCCCCTGCCAGTCGACCCCGGCGAGCGAGGGGCGCCCGCCGAAGTGCGAGCCGCTGCTGAGGTACACGAGCCGCCGCGGCCCGCGCAGCAGGGCCGTGAGCAGGTACGGCGCGACGATGTTGACCGGCATGACGGCCGGCCCGCTCCACACGCCGGCGTTGTGGATGACCGCGTCGAGCGGCTTCGCGTCGTTCAACTCGGCGGCGATGTCCCGTACCGCCGCACGATCGGCGAAGTCGCCCACCACGAGCCGGGCCCCGCGCTCGACCAGGGTGTCGAGTGCCGCAGCGCGCTCGCGGCTCCGGGCGTGCACCACCACGTCGTGTCCCGCGGACAGCAGCGCTGCGGCCGCGGCCCGCCCCAGACCGTCCGCGGATCCGGTCACCAGAATCCGACTCAAGATGACACCGCCTCTCTGGTGATCGCTCGTCCCCGTCCTCCTCATCATCGTCGATCAGGTCAGCGGGGTTCGCGAACCACCGCCACCTCGCCCGCCGGCACGGTGACCGAACCGGTCGTGGGTTTGCCGGAGAGGAGTTCCGTCGCCTCGGGGGAGACGGGGATGTGCGCGTCGCGGTCGGTGTGGTTGATCAGGAACAGGTAGTCGGCGTCCGGGCCGCGGCGGCGGGCCACCTCCACGCCCTCGGGGGCCTCGCGCACCCTCTCCACGCCCGCTTCGGTGCGGATGCGGTCGAGCAGGGCGGCGAGGGTGGCGGGGTCGGGGTGGGTGGCCAGGTACCAGGCGGTGCCCGAGCCGTGGGCATTGCGGGTGATGGCGGGGACGCCGGCCAGCGGGCCGTCCTCGTACGAGGTGACCGCCTGCGCGCCCTCCAGCCGTAGCCGCTCCGACCACAGCGTGCCCGTGCCGCCGTCGCTCAGGCGAACCCGCTCGTCGGGCAGCAGGGGGAAGAGTTCGTCGGTGCGCACGCCGAGGGTCTCGCGGAAGGCGCCCGGGTAACCGCCCAGCCGGACGTGGCAGTTGGCGTCGACCATGCCGCTGTGGAAGCCGACCGCCAGGGTGCCGCCGCGCTCGGCGAAGCCGGTGAGGTTGGCCGCGCCCTCGTCGTCGATCAGGTAGAGGGA
>NZ_JBEXPK010000053.1:0-57387 GCF_040612015.1 Streptomyces sp. NPDC006476
GCGACGACCTTGCACATCCCTGACGCACGCCCACCGCCGGACCACCTCCGTACCCTCACCGGACCATCACGCAGGCACCGTACGATCTCCTCCCCTTGACCTGCGACAACTCCCCTGCAGGGCAGCTGGGTTGAACATCTGGAGTCGCCCGTGTCCACCTCGCACCCGCCCGCCGACCTGGTGGTCCACTCCACGGCGTACGACGGCACACCGGTCCTCGTGGAGCCCGCCGTCCGCCGGCTGGACGGAGAGGTGCGCGAGGTCTCGGTACCGCCCCTCGTCCCCCCGGTGCGCCACGGCTCGCTCGCCGACCTGCCCTTCGACAACGCCCGGATCGCCCCCGACGACCGTGTCCTCAGCCGCCGTACCGAGGCGGCCCGTTGGACGGACGTGACGGCCGCCGAGTTCGCCGCCGAGGTGCTGGCCACGGCGAAGGGACTGATCGCGACCGGGCTCACACCGGGCGACCGCGTCGCCGTCATGGCCCGTACGGTCTACGAGTGGACGCTCCTGGACTTCGCCGCCTGGGCCTGCGGTCTGGTCACCGTGCCGATCTACCCCACCTCCTCCCTCTTCCAGACCCGCTGGATCCTCCAGGACTCCGGCGCGGTGGCCCTGGTGACGGAGACCGGCGCCCAGGCCGCTGCCCTCGGCCCCGAACTGGACCGCGTGCCCGATCTGCGGCACCTGTGGGTCATGGACAAGGGTCATGTGGAGCGCCTGGGGGAGCTCGGCGCACAGGTGCCGGACCAGGAAGTGGCCGTACGGCGCGGGATGCTGGGCCCCGACACGCTGGCCACGATCGTCTACACCTCGGGCACCACCGGCCGCCCCAAGGGCTGCGCGATCACGCACGGCAACTTCTTCGCCGAGGTCGACAACGCCATCGAGCTCCTCTACCCGGTCTTCCGCGCCCGGACCAGCGAAGAGGCGTCGGTCCTGCACTTCCTGCCGATGTCGCACATCTTCGGCCGTATGGTGGCTGTCGCCTGCATCAGGGCACGCGTGCGCCTCGGACACGCGCCGAGCCTGAAGTCGGAGGAACTGCTGCCCGACCTGGCGAGCTTCCGGCCGACCTGTCTCGTCGCCATCCCGTACATGCTGGAGAAGGTGTTCAACGTGGCCCGCGCACGGGCCGAGACCGGCGGCCGGGTCAGCGCCTTCGACCGCGCGGTGGGCGTCGCCTGCCGCTACGGCGAGGCGCGCGAGGCCCGCCAGTCCGGCACGGGCCCCGGCCCGGGCGCCGCGCTGAAGGCCGCCCGCGCCTTCTACGACCCGTTGGTCTACCGCCGTATCCGCAACGCCATGGGCGGCCGGGTCCGCTACATGATCTGCGGCGGCTCCCCGCTGGGCCGCCGGCTCGCCTCCTTCTATGCGGGCGCGGGCATCGACGTCTACGAGGGCTACGGGCTCACCGAGACCACGGGCGCGGCCACCGTTTCCCCGCCCCTCAAGCCCCGTCTGGGCACGGTCGGTTGGCCGCTGCCCGGCACGAAGGTGCGCATCGCGGCCGACGGCGAGATCCTGCTGGCCGGCGGCCATGTCCTGCGCGGCTACTGGGACCCGAACGCCGGCGGGGTCGTCCCGGCGACCGCCGACGGCTGGCTCCCCACCGGCGACATCGGGCGGCTGGACGAGGACGGCTACCTCCACATCACCGGCCGCAAGAAGGAGATGCTGATCACGGCGGGCGGCAAGAGCGTCGCCCCGGCCCCGCTGGAGAACTGGCTCCGCCAACACCCGCTGATCTCCCAGGTCATGGTGGTCGGCGACGCCCGCCCCTACGTCGGCGCCCTGATCACCCTCGACATGGAGGGCGTCAACCACTGGCGCCGGATGAGGGGCAGGCACCCGGTCTCCGCCGAACTGCTGCTGGACGACGAGGAGTTGCGGACAGTCCTGCAACGCGCGATCGACGAGGCCAACAAACTGGTCTCCCGCCCGGAGTCCATCCGCCGCTTCACGGTCCTGCCATGCGACTTCACGGAGGAGGCGGGCCACCTGACCCCGTCGATGAAACTCCGCCGCGAGGCGATAGCCGAGGAGTTCGCCCCGCAGATAGAGCAGTTGTACGCCCCCTACGGCGCGACAGCGCCGTAAAGGGGCGCGGGGCTGTGACATGTGCGGCTCCGCCGCGTGGGCGCGACCAGCCACAGCGGCGCCGCAGCCGAAGACGGCCCCAAATCGGCTCCCCCAGCGGAGCGTTCTGCACAGCCCCGGCGCCGGAGCATTTCCGGATCACCACGAACTCGCCATGGCCGAGACGTATCCTTTCTGCTGTAACCCGCGGTAACATCCCGGCCACGCACCGCCGGTGAACAACTCGGTACGCACCGCACGTACCACTGCAGAGCGGTACCGAGCTGCACGCCCCAGGAGAGCTGCCATGTCCGTGTCCGTGCCCTACCCCGCCGCGTCCGACTACGACGGCGTACCTCAGCTCGTCGAGCCGGAGATCCGCCGGCTGGACGGCGAGGTGCGCGAGACGTCGGTGCCCCCGCTCGTGCCGCCGCCCACGCACGGCTCGCTCGCCGACCTGCCCTTCGACAACGCGGACACGGCGCCCGACGCCCGTGTCCTCAGCCGCCGCGCGGAGGACGGCGGCTGGACGGACGTCACCGCGGCGGAGTTCGCGCGGCAGGTGCTGGGCCTGGCCAAGGGGCTGATCTCGGAGGGGCTGGTCCCCGGCGACCGGATCGCCGTGATGGCGCGGACGATCTACGAGTGGACGCTCCTGGACTTCGCGGCCTGGGCGGCGGGCCTGGTGACCGTCCCCATCTACCCCACCTCCTCGGTCTTCCAGACCCGCTGGATCCTCCAGGACTCCGGCGCGGTGGCCCTCGTCACGGAGAACGCGGGGCAGGCGGCGGCCCTCGGCCCGGAGCTGAGCCAGCTGCCAGACCTGCGGCACATGTGGATCGTCGAGAAGGGCCACCTCGACCGGCTCGCCGAACTCGGGCAGCCCGTCCCCGACCAGGAGGTCGGTGTGCGGCGCGGCATGCTCGTCCCCGACACGCTCGCCACGGTCATCTACACCTCGGGCACCACCGGCCGTCCCAAGGGCTGCGTCCTCACCCACGGCAACTTCCTGTCCGAGGTCGACAACGCGATCGAGCTGCTCTACCCGATCTTCAAGTCGAAGGCCGACGACCCCTCCACCCTGCTCTTCCTGCCCATGTCGCACGTCTTCGGCCGCATGGTGGCGATCGCCTGTGTCCGCGCCCGGGTCCGCCTCGGCCACGCCCCGAGCCTGCAGGCCGAGGATCTCCTCGCCGACCTGGCCGCCTTCCGCCCGACCTTCCTGCTGGTCATCCCCTACATGCTGGAGAAGGTCTTCAACAACGCCCGCGCCAAGGCGGAGAGCGGCGGCCGGGTCTCCGTCTTCGACCGCGCCGTCAACGTCGCCGTCCGGCACGCCGAGGCGACCGAGGCCCGGCACGCCGGCACCGGCTCGGGCCCGAGCACGGCTCTGAAGGCGGCCCGCACCTTCTACGACCCGCTGGTCTACCGCCGTATCCGCAACGCCATGGGTGGCAGGATCCGGCACATCATCTCCGGCGGCTCCCCGCTCGGCCGCCGTCTGGCCGCCTTCTACGCGGGCGCGGGCATGGAGATCTACGAGGGCTACGGCCTCACCGAGTCGACCGGCGCCGCGACCGTCACCCCGCCGCTCAAATCCCGTCTGGACACGGTGGGTTGGCCGCTGCCCGGGACCAGGGTGCGCATCGCGGCCGACGGCGAGATCCTGCTCAGCGGCGGTCAGATCTTCCGCGGCTACTGGGACCCGCACGGCGGCGGCGTGATCCCCTCGCACACCGACGGATGGTTCCCCACGGGGGACATCGGCCGCCTGGACGAGGAGGGCTATCTGACCATCACCGGCCGCAAGAAGGAGATCCTGATCACCGCGGGCGGCAAGAACATGGCCCCGGCCCCGCTGGAGAACTGGCTCCGCCAACACCCGCTGATCTCCCAGGTGATGGTCGTCGGCGACCGCCGTCCCTACATCGCGGCGCTCATCACCCTCGACATGGACGGCCTCAGCCACTGGCGCCGCATGAACGGCAAGCACCCGGTGCCGCCGGAACTCCTGGTCGACGACGAGGAGTTGAGAGAAGTTTTGCAAAGGGCGGTGGACGAGGCGAACAAGCTGGTGTCGAGGCCCGAGTCGATCCGGCGGTTCGCCGTCCTGCCCCGCGACTTCACCGAGGCGGAGGGGCATCTGACCCCGTCGATGAAGCTCCGCCGGGATGTCGTGCTGCGGGACTTCGAGGCGGAGGTCGAGGGCCTGTACGCGCGGTGAACGGCCGCGTGTGACCCGTTCCGCAGTCCGTGTGAAGCTAACGAAACGTTTGCGTTTCGCTGCCCGGGTGGCATACGTTGGCATGGTTTGCTGTACGAAACCGTTTCGGACCGATGTGCTGAACAACCAGCCCCCTGAGGGGAGTACCACCTTGGAAGCCATCCCGGTCGCCACCGCCCAGGCCGGGCCCTCGGGCCAGACCCAAGCTCCGTCCAAACACCGCTGGTGGGCGCTGGCCGTGATCGGCCTCGCCCAGCTCATGGTCGTGCTCGACGCCACGATCGTGAACATCGCACTGCCCTCCGCCCAGCAGGACCTGGGCTTCGACAACAACGGCCGGCAGTGGATCGTCACCGCCTACTCGCTGGCCTTCGGCAGCCTGCTGCTCCTCGGCGGCCGCCTCGCCGACCTCTTCGGCCGCAAGACCACCTTCGTCGTCGGCATCGTCGGATTCGCCGCCGCCTCCGCGCTCGGCGGCGCGGCGAACGGCTTCACGATGCTGGTGATCGCCCGCGTGGTGCAGGGCCTGTTCGGCGCCCTGCTCGCCCCTGCGGCGCTCTCGCTGCTGACCACCACCTTCACCGAGGCCAAGGAACGCGCCAGGGCGTTCGGCATATTCGGCGCCATCGCCGGTTCCGGCGCGGCCGTCGGCCTGGTCCTCGGCGGTCTGCTCACCGAGTACCTCGACTGGCGCTGGACGCTGTACGTCAACGACGTCATCGCCGTTCCCGCGCTGATCGGCGCGATCGTCCTCATCAGCCGTTCCGTCCCGGCCGAGCGGCCCAAGCTGGACATCCTCGGTGCCCTCCTGGTCTCCGGCGGCCTGTTCGGCGTCGTATACGGCTTCGCCAACGCGGAGACGCACGACTGGGACAACTGGATGACCTGGGGCTTCCTCGTCGCGGGCGGGGTCCTGCTGGTCGCGTTCTTCTTCTGGCAGACCCGGGCCGCACACCCCGTACTGCCGCTGCGCGTCCTGGCCGACCGCGACCGCGCGGCCGCCCTGTCGACCGTGCTGATCTCCTCCGCCGGCATGTTCGGCGTCTTCCTCTTCCTCACCTACTACCTCCAGTCGACGCTGGGCTATTCACCGGTCAAGAACGGTGTGGCCTTCCTGCCGATGGTGGCCGCCCTGATGGTGATGGCGCAGTTGTCCACCAACGTGCTGGTGCCGAGGATCGGCCCCAAGATCGTCGTACCGGTCGGCATGCTCCTCGCCGTGGGCGGCATGATCTGGCTGACCCGCCTAGGCCTGCACAGCGGGTACGCCTCGGACGTGCTGGGGCCGCTGCTGCTGCTCGGCGCCGGACTCGGCATGTCGATGCCCGTCGCGATGAGCTACGCCACCCTCGGCGTGCAGGCGAGCGACCAGGGCGTGGCCTCGGCGGCTGTCAACACCACCCAGCAGGTGGGCGGTTCGATCAGCACCGCGCTGCTGAACACGCTCGCCGCCACCGCCGCCACCGACTACGCCAAGGACCACCTGACCGACCCGCTGGTCAAGGCGAACGCGGCGCTGCACAGCTACGAGGTCGCCTACTGGTGGTCGGCCGGCTTCTTCGCCTTCGCGGTGATCGTCACGGCGCTGCTGTTCCGCGCGAAGAAGAGGGCGAGCGAGCCTGCGGAGGAGGCCGGGGCGCCCGTCGAGGCCACGGTCCCGGAGACGCCGGCCGCCGCGAGGGCCACCACGGCCGTGCTCCCCGCCGCGACCGCGGCCGCCGTCCGGGGCCAGGTGCGCGACGGTACGGGCGCGCCCGTACCCCGCACCGCCGTCACCCTGCTCGACAACTCCGGCCGCCAGCTGGCCCGAGCCGTCTCCGGCCCCGACGGCACGTACGCCGTGGACACCGCAGAGCACGGCAGCCTCGTCCTGATCGGCTCGGCGCCCGGCTACCAGCCGCAGGTCGTCACGCTGACCCTGAACGGCGAGCCCGTCTCCCACGACCTGGTGATCCTGCCGAGCCCCGGCGGACTGGCCGGCACCGTGCGCGGCGGCGACGGGGAGGTCCTGCCCGGCGCGCTGGTGGTCGCGACCGACCAGCACGGTGACGTGACGGCCTCCACGACGACCGGCATGGACGGCGGCTACCGGATCGGCGACCTGCTGCCCGGCGACTACACGCTGAGCGTCAGCGCGCCCGGTCACCGCCCGGCCGCCGTAACCGCCACCGTCACCGCCGAGACCGCCCGCTGCGACATCCAGCTGACCGTCGCGGCGACCCTGCGGGGCACGGTGCACACGCCCGACGGGCGGGCGCTCGACGACGCCCGGGTCACCCTGATCGACGCCGCCGGCAACGTCGTCGGAACCCGCACCACGAGCGTCGACGGCAGCTACGCCTTCACGGACCTCTCCAGCGAGCAGTACACGGTGATCGCCAGCGGCTACCCGCCGGTGGCGACCCAGGTCACGCTGGACGGCGGCCGGGAAGGCGTCGACATCCTGCTGGGCCACAAGGAGTCCTGACGGGGAGTTCCAGCACCCACCGACCCCCATGCGGCAGCGTCCGCCACCCGGAGTCCAGGGCGGCGGACGCTGTCGTATCTACGCTCCCGACATACGGTCCCGATGCTCAGCCCAGCGACGGCAGTCGCTCACCCTGGACGGCCTGGACGTCGAGTTCCACGCGCAGGGTGGCGCCGATGGCGGCGACGCCCGCCTGGACGACCTGGTTGTAGTTCATGGCGAAGTCCTCGCGCCGCAGCTCGGTGGTGGCGCGGAAGGACGCCCGCACCCCGCCCCAGGGGTCCGGGCCGGTGCCCAGGTAGGACAGGTCCAGATCGACGGACCGGGCCACGCCCCGCAGGGAGAGTTCGCCGTGCACGGTCCAACGGGCCTCACCGGCCGGGGTGATGCCCGTGCTGCGGTAGGTGATCTTCGGGTGGAGGTCCACGTCGAGGAAGTCGGCGGAGCGTAGATGGCCGTCGCGCATCCCGTTGCCGGTGTCGATCGAGGCACCCTCGATGACCGCCTCCACGCTCGACGCCAGCGGGTTCTCCGCGACCTCGATCCGCCCCCCGAACTCCTTGAACCGCCCGTGCACACTGGTCAGCCCGAGATGCTGGGCCACCGCGCTGACACTGGAGTGCGCCGGGTCGATGGTCCACGGTCCGGGCGGCGGAAGCTCCACGCCCCCGGCCCGGGCCAGTACGAGCGAGCCGAGGTCGGCGCCGCCGGAGGCGGTCACGATGGCGGTGGAGGCGACGGGGGCGTAGCCGAGGGCGGTGACGATCACGGTGTACGTGCCGGGCGCGAGGGCGTCGGTGGCGACGAGCCCCTCCGCGGTGGCCTCATGACGGACCGCCTGCTGTCCCGCCATGTCGGTGACGGTCAGCACGGCGTGCGGGACGGCCCAGCCGTCCTTGGTGCGGATCCGGGCCCGCAGGCCGCCTGTGTGGGTGCTGGTCATGAACGCTGCCTCTCGAAGTGCTCAGGCGGTGACGCTGTTCCGGGACGGGGGAGGCGCGAGGAGGACGGGGAGGACCACGGCGTCGACGTACGCCCGCAGGAAGGCGCGGGTCGGGGGCAGATCTTCCAGCAGACCACGGGCGACCAGGCCGCCGAGCAGCATGTGGGCCGCGTGGTTCGGGGCGGGGTTGTCGGCGTGGATCTCGCCCCGGTCGACGGCGTGCCGCAGCACTCGCTGGAAGGCTTCCAGCTCCACATTGAGGATCCGTTCCCGGAACACCCGCCCCAGGTCCGGATGCCGGTGCATCGCCACGGCGAGGCCGCGCATGAGCGACGACGTCTCCTCCATGGAAGACTCGGCCGCGCGGTCCAGCAGGACGTCGAAGTCCTCTCGCAGTGATCCCGTGTCCACGTCGGCGACGACGCCGGACCTCTTGTGCCGCATCGCCTCGACGACCAGCTCGACCTTGCCGCCCCACTGGCGGTAGAGCGTCGCCTTGCTGGTCCGGGTGCGGGTGGCCACGGCGTCCATGGTCAGTCCGTCGTACCCGACCTCGCCGAGCAGCTCCAGCACGGTCTCGTACAACTCGCTCTCGCGCTCGGCCGTGAACCGACTGCGCCACGTCGCTGCGACCTCGGTCACTTCCCTCACCCTCTCCAGGTGAACGATACGGTTTCGTACGTATCCTTCCTCTTCGACCTTACCCTGTGCGACTGCAAAACGAAACAGTTTCGTACGCGCCGGTTACTTCGTGGACGCGAGGAAAGCGGCCCACGCGGTGGGGGAGACGGTGAGGTGGGGGCCGGCTTCCGGGCGGTGCTTGGAGTCGCGGATGTGGACGGTGGCGGGGGTGACGGCGGCTTCGAGGCATTCACCGCCCTCGCCGCCGCTGTAGCTGGACTTGAACCAGGTGAGTTCGCTGCTGCTCATAGCTCCTCCAGCTTCTTCTGGATCAACGCCCGGGACTCCGAGGGAGAGAGCGCCATCGCCCGCAGGATCCCATAGCGGTCGACGATCTTGCGGACCTCTTCCTGGTCCGTAATCAGCCGCGGAAACCCCTGGACCTCCGTGTACGCAACCTGGGCGTGTTTCTTGGGCGTCAGCAGATTGAACGCGCCGTCCATGTTGGGGTGCTCCTCCAGTGCGGTCGGCATCACCTGGATCTCGACGTTACGCATCTCGCCGACCCGCAACAGCCGCCGTAGCTGGTCCGCATGAACGCCCCGCCCGCCGATCGGCCGGTCCAGCACGATCTCTTCCAGTACGTAGCTCACGATCGGTGCGGGGCGGCGCTCGAAGACCTGCTGGCGAGAGAGTCTGTCAGCCACCCGCTTCTCGATGGTCTCCTCGTCGAGAAAGGGGCGCCGCTTGGTGAACACGGCCAGTGCGTATTCCTCGGTCTGCAACAGGCCCGGCACGCCATGGTTGGCGTAGAAGTGCAGCTCGACCGCCTCCGCCTCCAGTGCCGCGTAACTCCGATACCACTCTGGATGCCTGGTCCGCGCCTTCGCCATCGCCTCCCTGACGTCCGGGATCACCTCCCTCAACAACCCGCCCGCGTCCAACAACTCGTCCGCCTTCTCCAGGAAGTCCGGCTGGGGTGTCCGTACGCCCCTTTCCATCGCCGAGATCTGGTCCGGCCCGTACGACACCAGCTCGCCGAACTCCTTCTGCGTCAACCCCCTCCGCTCCCGCAGCAGCCTGAGCATCTTGCCCAGGGCCGTGAACAAGCCCGTCGTCCCCTCGGCTTCCGCCGGTGTCTCCGGCCTCCGCTCCTCCACGGCTCCACCCTCCCGCCCGACAAGCCGTACCGCGCACCCAACGCAGCCGTACAGCTACCCACAGTCGCCCCGTTGCTCCTGGTCAGGGTAGAGACAACCCAGCACTCTCAGTCACGTGAACGCCGAAATCTCCACCCCCACAAGCACCCCCACCGCCGAACTGGCCCAGCGCCTCAGCTCGACGCCCCGAGGCGCACGCCTCGCCCGTCACCTCACCGCGCAGCAACTGCACGCCTGGGGATTCCCGCACGACAGCGACCTGAACGACACCGCACAGCACGTCGTCGCGGAACTCGCCGCCAACGCCGTCACCCACGGGCGCGTGCCCGGGCGGGACTTCGAGCTGAGGTTGTCGCTGCTGCCGGCCGAGGACACTCTGCGTATCGAAGTGAGTGACGCTCGCGGGGATCGAGCGCTGCGGTTCGCCGCCGCCGACCCGGAGGGCGACGGAGGCCGCGGGCTCGTCCTCGTGACGCTTCTCGCCGCCGCCTGGGGCGTCACCCACCGCACCGTCGGCAAGACCGTCTGGGCCGAACTGCCCCTCAAGGAGCCGAAGTCGAGCCCCGCCGGCGACTCTCGACGACCGTGTCCGCGAACGCCCGCGCCGGAGGACTGAGCGCGTCCCAGCGGCGTACGGCCCATCCGACGGCAAGGGGGCGCAGGGCCGGGACCGGGATCAGTCGCAAGGTCCCGTCCCCGGGCACCGCGAGCCCCGGCAGCGCGGGTACCAGCGCACGCCCCACCCCCAACTCGGCCAGCAGCAGTGCCGTGTCCCAGTCCGCGACACTCGTGTCGTACCCGAAGCCGATCCCCAACTCCGCGCAGGCCGACTCCAGGTGTGCGGCCGACGCGGAGTTCGGGGGGAGGCGGATCAGCCGTATGTCGTTCAGCTCGGCCGCGTCCAGGGACGGACGTCCGGCCCACACGTCGTCGTCCCTCACCGCCAGCACCCACGGCAGGTCGACCACCGCCCGCTGCTCGATCCCGCGCACCGGCGGACCGAGGGTGATCCACGCCAGGTCCAGCGTGCCGTCGGCCAGCGCGTCGAAACTGCCGCGGCCCGAACTCACCGTACGGAACTCGACGTTGACCTTCGGATAGCGGCGCCGGAAGCGAACCACCGCGTCCGACATGAAGTGGCGTACGGTCGTCGCACCCGTCGCGACGCGGACGTACCCGCTCTCGCCCTCGACCAGGTCCCGCAACTGCCGTACGGCGAGGTCGAGTCCGGAGATCCCCTCGGCCGCCGCGGCCTCCAGCACCCGGCCGGCCTGCGTCGGGACGACTCCGCGCGGCTGCCGTTCCAGAAGCGCCACCCCGGTCTCCCGCTCCAGCCGCTTGACGTGCTGGCTGACCGCCGACTGGGTGCAGCCCAGATCGCGCGCGACCGAACTGAGGCTTCCGGCCCGGCACACCGCCACGAACACACGCAGGTCGTCGAGGGTCACAACACCCAAGTTAACACTTGGAGTTGGGCAGAAATCCCAAGGATTGACTGTGCCGAGGACCGCGTACGACGATCCTCTGAGGGCCCCCAAGGGCGGCAACCCGCTCCAGGCGCCGGAGCGGGTGCCGACCCATACGCCGAAGGGACTTCACCGTGCCCCCCACCTTGCTCACCCCCCAGCACCGAGCCACCGCCCTGATGCGGGACCTCGGCGCCGACCGTCAGCCGCACCCCGGCGGCACGCTCCTCGCCCATCTCGACCGGGTGCGCGAGCGGCTCGCCGGCTGGGGTGCGCGGCCCGCGCTCCAGCTCGCCGGGCTCTGCCACGCCGCCTACGGCACGGACGGATTCCCGACAGCGCTGCTGTCGCTGGACCGGCGGGGCGAACTGGCCTCCGTGATCGGGCCGGAGGCCGAGGAGATCGTCCATCTCTACGCGAGCTGCGACCGCAGGGCCACCTACCCCGATCTCGCGGCCCCGGGCGGCCTCTTCCACGACCGGTTCACCGGCCGGACCCATGCCCCCGCGAACCACCTCCGCCGGGACTTCGCCGAACTCACCGCCGCCAACGAACTCGACCTCGCCCACCGCAACCGCGACTTCCGCACCCAGTGGGGCCCCGAACTCCTCGCCCTCTTCAGTCGCTTCCAGCCCCTGCTGACCCAACGTGCCTGGCAGGACTGCCTCACCGTGCTCGGCCCCGGCCGGCACGGCTCTTGACTTCCCAAGACCCCCGCGCCACATTCCGGTCCCCTTGTCCTCATCCGGTAGAAGGAACCGACATGTCCACAAGCGCGGACCGTGCGAGACGAACAGCCCGACCCACCCGCAGACAGGTGCTCGGTACGACGGCCGGCGCGGGGCTCGCCCTCGCGGCGGGCGCCCGCGGTGCCGGTGCCGCCGATCTGCCCCTGCTCGGCACGTACGACGTCGTCGTCATCGGCTCCGGTGCCGCCGGGATGACCGCCGCCCTCACCGCGGCCAAGCAGGGGCTCGGTGTCGTGGTCGTGGAGAAGGCGGCCACCTTCGGCGGGTCGGCGGCCCGTTCCGGAGCCGGGGTGTGGATCCCCAACAACTCCGTGATCCTCGCCGCCGGTGTCCCGGACACCCCCGCCAAGGCCGCCGCCTATCTCGCGGCCGTGGTCGGATCGGACGTCCCCGCGGCGCGCCAGCAGGCCTTCCTCGCCCACGGGCCCGACATGATCTCCTTCGTCATGGCCAACAGCCCGCTGCGATTCCGGTGGATGGAGGGCTACAGCGACTACTACCCCGAGCTGCCCGGCGGCCTGCCGAACGGCCGCTCCATCGAACCCGACCAGTTCGACGGCAACCTCCTCGGCGCCGAACTCGCCCATCTCAACCCGCCGTACATGCAGGTCCCCGCGGGCATGGTCGTCTTCAGCGCCGACTACAAGTGGCTCGCCCTCGCCGCCGTGAGCGTCAAGGGCGCCGCTGTCGCCACCGAGTGCCTGGCACGCGGCACCAAGGCGGCGCTGCTCGGACAGAAGCCGCTGACCATGGGTCAGTCGCTCGCCGCCGGGTTGCGCAAGGGGCTCATGGACGCCGGGGTTCCGGTGTGGCTCGGCACCCCGCTGACCAGTCTGTACGTCGAGGGTGGTGCCGTCACCGGCGCGGTCGTGACGAAGAACGGCACCTCCGGGCTCGTACGCGCCCGCCGTGCCGTCGTCGTCGGCTCCGGCGGGTTCGAGCACAACGCCTCCATGCGCGCCCAGTACCAGCAGCAGCCCATCGGGACCGACTGGACGGTCGGCGCGAAGGAGAACACCGGGGACGGGATCCGGGCCGGGCAGCAGGTGGGCGGCGCGCTCGGGCTGATGGAGGACGCCTGGTGGGGACCGGCCATCCCGCTGCCCGACCAGCCGTACTTCTGCCTCGCCGAACGCACCCTCCCCGGCGGCCTGCTCATCAACGCGGCCGGCGCTCGGTTCGTCAACGAAGCCGCCCCCTACAGCGACGTCGTCCACACCATGTACCGGCGCAATCCCACCGACCCGGACATCCCGGCCTGGCTGATCGTCGACCAGAACTACCGCAACCGGTACCTGTTCAAGGACGTCCTGCCGACCTTCACCTTCCCCGACAACTGGTACAGCTCCGGCGCCGCCCACAAGGCATGGACCCTCGACGCCCTCGCCTCCTCCGTCGGCGTCCCGGCCGCCGCGCTGCGCGCCACCGTCGACCGCTTCAACTCCCTCGCCCTGAAAGGGACCGACCCGGACTTCGGGCGCGGCGACAGCGCGTACGACCACTACTACACCGACCCGTCCGTCCTCCCGAACTCCTGCCTCGCCCCGCTCTGGCTGCCGCCGTACTACGCCTTCCGCATCGTCCCGGGCGACCTGGGCACCAAGGGTGGTCTGGTGACGGACGCGCGGGCGCGGGTCCTGCGGGCCGACGGGTCCGTCATTCCCGGTCTGTACGCCGCCGGGAACGCCAGCGCCGCCGTGATGGGGCACAGCTACGCGGGCGCCGGGTCGACCATCGGTCCCGCGATGACGTTCGGCTACATCGCGGCGCTGGACATCGCCGGGGCGCTCTAGGGGGTGGTGGCCGCGGCCGGTTTGCGGGCTATGAGGAAGGCCTGCGGGGACGTCTCGCCGAGGTTCTCGTCGGCCTCGCGAACCGTCCGGGAATGGAGTGCGAAGCCGGCGTCCGTCAACAGCCCGGCCACGAAGTCGGGTTGGCGGCGCTGGAAGGTCAGCGACACGTCGTGGCCGAAGGGGCGGTCGTGGTGGCGGTGCTTGTCGCCCGCCTGGAAGGCGACCAGCAGCGGTCCGCCGGGTGCCAGCACCCTGTGGAACTCGGTGAAGAGGGCGGGCAGCCGGTCCACAGGGGTGTGGATGGACGAGTACCAGGACAACGCGCCCGCCAGCGACCCGTCGGGAAGGTCCAGGTCCAGCATCGAGCCCTGCTCGAACCGCAGACCCGGATTCTCCCGGCGGGCGATCGCCAGCATCGACTCCGACAGATCGAGGCCGTAGACGTCCAGCCCCAGGGCGGCGAGACGCCCCGTCGTGCGACCGGGACCGCACCCCAGGTCGGCCACCGGCCCCTCGCCGTCCACCAGGTCGGCGAAGACGCCGAGCATCGCCCGCTCCAGCGGCCGGCCCTTCAGCTCCTCCTGGAACAGGACGGCGTAGTCCTCGGCGATCGCGTCGTAGAACACCCGCGTCTCGCTCAGGAACCCGGTCTCGGTCTCGATCTCGGAGTCGGTCATGGTCGAAACCGTAGCGACCGCCACTGACAATCGACCGCGATCCGCCCACTCAGACCACTCGGCCCAGCCACACCGCCGCGGTCCCCAGGGCCAGGATCACCGCGACCGTGGCGTTCATGCCGACGCCTCCTCCCGGCTGAGCCGCGGCCGGACGGACACAGACCCGCGAAGGCCGGCAGTACCGGCACCCCCCCCGGGGCGGCCGCCGTGTCGCCGAGCGCGCCGCCTGCCAGGGTGTCCGAGACCCGGAGCGCGACTCGGCGTCGTACCGGATCGGACTGCGCGGGGCGAAGACGACGGTCTGATCGTTGACCAGATGGGCGCCGACCAGTCGGGTGACCCGACCCCGGCCGAGGGTGTCGGCGTTCGCGAGGCTGAATTCGGCCGTTCGGGTGGTGAGGAGCAGACCGGTGGCCGCCGCGGGCCAGGCCGCCGACGGCGGCGATCGTCCCGAAGGAGATACCGACGATGCCGCTCGCCACCCAGATGAGGGACGCGTCGCGCATCCGTTCCCGGTGGGAGGCGGCAGATGTCCGTTCCGCGCCGAACGTATGTTCCCATCCGGGTGATCCGCGGGCCGCACAAGGCAGGAGCCCCGCCGCCTTGCGGCGCGGGGCTCCTTGGGTACTGCTATCTGTTCCGGATCAAAGCACCAGGCTCCGAGACCGAATGATCAGACGGGGGTGACGTTCTCCGCCTGCGGGCCCTTCGGGCCCTGGGTCACGTCGAAGGAGACCTGCTGGTTCTCCTCCAGCGAACGGAAGCCGCTCGCGTTGATCGCGGAGTAGTGAACGAAGACGTCGGGGCCGCCGCCTTCCTGGGCGATGAAGCCAAAGCCCTTTTCGGCGTTGAACCACTTCACGGTTCCGGTAGCCATAAGCCCTCCTTGGGCCCAAAGGGTTGCCCTGCTCCAGAACCCTGCAAGTGTGAAAACAAGTGCCGCACAACTGCATACGTCTGAAAACGACGAGAGCCCGCGGTTACATGCTCCGCAGGCTCTGTACTGCAAGGAAACCAAACTGCAACTTGCGGCGAGCCTAGCACGCGGGCAGCCGAAAGCAATAGAGGGCAAGATCACGTCACCCGGATGTTTGAAAGATCCGAAAGTGGTTGACACCGGGGCCGAAGCTTGGAGCGTACCCCATAGGGTCTAGCCTCGCGATGTGGACAATTCTCGCACCCGGCCGCGCGTCGGCCACATCCAGTTCCTGAACTGCCTGCCCCTGTACTGGGGGCTCGCGAGAACGGGCACGCTCCTCGACTTCGAGCTCACCAAGGACACCCCGGAGAAGCTCAGCGAGCAGCTGGTGCAGGGAGACCTCGACATCGGGCCCATCACCCTCGTCGAGTTCCTCAAGAACGCGGACGACCTGGTCGCCTTCCCCGACATCGCCGTCGGCTGCGACGGCCCGGTCATGTCCTGCGTCATCGTCTCGCAGGTCCCGCTGGACCAGCTCGACGGCCGTCGGGTCGCCCTCGGGTCGACCTCGCGCACCTCGGTCCGCCTGGCCCAGCTCCTCCTCGCCGACCGCTACGGCGTCCGGCCCGACTACTACACCTGCCCGCCCGACCTGAGCCTGATGATGCAGGAGGCCGAGGCGGCCGTACTGATCGGGGACGCGGCGCTGCGCGCCAACCTCCTCGACGGCCCGAAGTACGGCCTGGCCGTGCACGACCTCGGGGGCCTGTGGAAGGAATGGACCGGTCTGCCGTTCGTCTTCGCGGTGTGGGCGGCCCGGCGCGACTACCTGGAGCGCGAACCGGTCATCACCCGCCGCGTCCACGAGGCCTTCCTCGACTCCCGCGACCTCTCCCTGGAGGAGGTCGGCAAGGTCGCCGAGCAGGCGGCCCGCTGGGAGGCCTTCGACCAGAAGGTCCTGGAGCGCTACTTCACCACGCTCGACTTCCGCTTCGGCGGCCCCCAACTGGAGGCCGTCGCCGAGTTCGCCCGGCGCGTCGGGCCGACGACCGGGTTTCCGGCGGACGTGAAGGTGGAGCTGCTCCAGCCGTAATCACTACGCTGCTGCACACCAGGCGTACCGGGGGAGCGTGACGCCGGCGTACAGGGGGAGAGTGACGCCATGCAGCCGCTCGGAGTCGACGAGCCGACCGTCGTCGGGCCCTACCGGCTGCTGGGCCGGCTCGGCTCCGGCGGCATGGGCCGGGTCTACCTGGGCCGCAGCGCCGGGGGCCGCACGGTCGCGGTCAAGATCGTGCACCCCCACTTCGCGCTCGACGAGGAGTTCCGCGCCCGCTTCCGTCGCGAGGTGGAGGCGGCACGGCGGGTCGGCGGCGCGTGGACGGCCCCCGTCCTCGACGCCGACCCCGAGGCGCCCGTCCCCTGGGTCGCCACCGGTTACGCGGCGGGCCCCTCGCTCGCGACGGCTGTTGCGGACACCGGTCCGCTGCCCGCCCATTCGGTACGAGCGCTGGGCGCGGGGCTCGCGGAGGCGCTGACGGCGGTCCACGAACTGGGCCTGGTGCACCGGGATGTGAAGCCGTCCAACGTTCTGCTGACCCTGGACGGGCCCCTGTTGATCGACTTCGGCATCGCCCGCGCCACGGACGGCACCGCGTCCCTCACCTCCACCGGCGTCTCGATCGGCTCGCCCGGCTACATGTCCCCGGAGCAGATCCTCGGCAAGGGCGCGACCGGCGCGGCCGACGTCTTCTCCCTCGGCGCGGTGCTGGCGTTCGCGGCGACGGGTGAGCCGCCGTTCCCCGGCGACTCGTCGGCCGCGCTCCTCTACAAGGTCGTCCACGAGCAGCCCGAACTGGGCCCGATGAGCGGTGAGTTGCGGGAGGTCACGGAGGCGTGCCTGGCCAAGGACCCGGCCGCGCGTCCCACTCCCGCCGACCTCGCCCGGCGGCTGGCCCCCGAGGGGGCTGCGCGGCTGGTGGCGGGCGGGTGGCTGCCGGGGGCGTTGGTGGAGCAGGTGAGCCGGAGCGCCGTACGGCTGCTGAATCTCGAGGCAGCGGACACGGGCGAGGCCGCTTCGGGGCCGGTGGGGTTCAGCAGGCCTTCGGTGGGGGGTGGTGAGCTGGGGGCGATCGCGGGGGAGTTCGGGCCGGCGCCGGTGATGGCGGGGGAGGGGACGGCCGGTGCCTCGTCCTCCGGTGCCTTGGCCTCCGACGCCTCGCCCTCCGGCCCTTTGGCCGCCGTACCCGAACCGCGGGACGCGCCTCCCGTCGAGCAACGGCCAGGGAAGGTCTCCGTGTCGGTGGCGGCGACGTCCGTGCCGGGGGAGGGCGGACGCGGGCGGAAGCTGAGCTGCACGGTGGCGCTCGCGGTGGCGGGGGCGCTGGCGGCGGTGACGGTGGGGTCGGTGGTCCTGTTCGACCAGTGGCGGAGCGGGGACGAGCAGGACTCCGGGGCCAGCGCGGGCAGCAGGCCCCCGGCGCACTCGGTGACGCCGAGCGCGGGGGCGAGTGCGGGGTCGAGTGCGACGCCGACTTCCACGACGAGGGAGGTGCCCAGCCCGAGTGCCGCCGCCGTTCCCGTCTCCTACCTCGGCACCTGGGAGGGGCAGGCCACGGCGCTGAACGGCACTCTTCCGGTCGGCACCTTCCGGCTCACGGTCCACCAGGCTTCCGTGGGGCAGGAGTTGGGACGGCTCCGGCAGACCGACCAGCTCGGCGGCGTCTGCACCGACGTCCTGTCCGTGAAGTCGGTGACGAAAAAGGAGCTCGTCGCCACGTCGGTGGGCGCCGCGTCCAACCACGAGGGCTGCAACCCGACCCCGCACACGGTGCGGTTGTCGAGGGTGGGTGACGACTTGAGGTACGTGTCGGACAGTGAGGCGGAGGGTCGGCCTACGGCTCGGATGTCGAGGGTGGGGTAGTGCGGGTCGCCCTCACGTACATGACGAGGGCGGTAATGATCAGTGCGGTCGTCGCCAGGGTGGCGAGGAGGCCGACCGCCCAGAGGTACGGGTACTCGACGTGCACCCAGCAAGGACCGCCGCGGCTGTAGCAGCCGTAGCTCCAGTCCTGTCGGCGCTTGGGGCGCCATGTCGCGCTGATCACGCCCGCGATCAGATATCCGGCGCCGAGCCCGGGGAGCGACCCGAGAGCCCAGGCCAGCGAACGCAGCTTGCCCGCCTTCCAGTCCATGCGGGTCAGCGGAGCGACGAACGCCGCGAACGCCAGCGGCACACAGGCACCGACGGTGGCCGCGAAGGCGTAGGCGCCACCCGGCCACGACGAGGCGAAATCGCCCCAGATGCCGTGACCCCAGAACTCCTGGATGAGGATCAACGGGGCGATGAGGAGCAGGAAGACGGGGATCACCAGGCAGGCGAAGAGACAGTTGCCGCGCTCCTTGCGCTGCTCCTCCGTCGGTCTGCCCGGCCGGTGCTCGTACCGCAGCGCCGCCCCGGCCGCCTTCCGGCGCCCCGGCTTCCTCGAACCCGTACCCAGGTGCCCCCTACAGCGGTGTCGTCACCGTGACGTGCTCCCCGGTGCCCAGGTGCAGCATGCCCTTGCCCGGGGTGATCGGGCCGCCGACCATGCTGCGGTTGGTGCGGATGCCGATGAGCTCGCCGGAGCCGGACTCCTGCGGGGAGAGCAGGATGCCGCGGCGGGCCTTCTTCGCGTCGACCTGCCAGCCGGAGAAGCCGTCGCAGATCTCGTCCTCGTCACCGGCGATGACGACGGCCAGCCCCTCCTCGGCGCCACGCTCCACGATCCGCTTGAAGACGTCCTCGGCGTCACAGTCGTCCAGCACCTCGGCGTCGTCGACCAGGACGACGACCGGGTCCTCCGGCTTGGCCGTGTCGACGAGTTCCGTCAGCTCGTCCTCGTCGACGTCCCGGCCGGTGAAGACCTTCAACACGCCTTCCTGACCGTCCAGTTCACGTAGGGGTGAGGGACGCGGGGCCGCGACGACCAGGCGGACGCCCTTGCTCAGGTAAGACCGGGCGAAGCTCAACAGCATCGTCGAGCGGCCGGACTTGGCCGGTCCGCCGATGACGAACGCCGGCATGCCCTGCGCCAGGTCCGGCCCGAACGCGGTGAGTTCGTCGCCGCCGACACCCGCGAGGGCCCACAGCGGTGCGGAGGTCGTCGCCGGGTCACGCATGGCCCACGCGTCGTCGAAGGAGATACGGCTCGGCAGCACGTCCACCCGGAACGGCCGCAGGGAGCGCGGCACTTGGGCGTCCCGGGCGGCCGCCGCCTCGCCGATGGCGACCAGCGCGGCGTTCTGGCCCTGACCCGTGGTGTCCTCGGAGAGCAGCGCGAACTGCGTCTCGGCCGCCGTCTCGCTCCGGAAGGCGCGGCCCGGCGGGATCTCCTCGGGCACCTTGCGGGAGTTGATGTCCAGCATGGAGAAGTCGGCCCGGTCGGCGAGCCGCAGACCGTACTTGTCCTCGGTGAGGGAGGAGATACGGCCCGCCAGCAGCTGCCGGTCACCGGTGATCACGACATGCAGACCGACGCTCGCACCCTCGCGCATCATCGCCATGATCTGGTCGGTCAGATCACCGTGGTTGTGCTCGCCGAGCGTGGGCAGCCAGCCCTCCCAGCGGTCCAGCAGCACGACGATGTGCGGCAGCCGCTCCTCCGCGGAGACGGCCGCCCGCTGCTCGCCGATGTCTGCGAAACCCCGGTCCGCCAACAGCTCCTGACGACGGCTCAGCTCATTGGACAGTCGGCTGATCAGCCGCTCGACCCGCTCCAGCTGGTTGCGGCTGACGACCGCGCCGCAGTGCGGGAGGCGGGTGAGCGCGTTCAGGGCGCCGTTGCCGCAGTCGATTCCGTAAAGGTGTACGTCCGCGCAGGAGTTGGTGCGCGCCAGCGAACCGGCGATGGTGCGCAGCACCTGCGAACGGCCGGTGCGCGGGGCACCGGCGACGATGAGGTGCCCGAAGGTCGCGAAGTCGACGACGACCGGACGCCGCGCCTGGTCGGCGGGCAGGTCCTCGATGCCGTACGGGGCGGCGGGCAGCGAACCCTGGCTCCGCGGGGCCGGCACGTCGTCCAGGAGCAGCGTCTCGTCCAGCGCCGGCAGCCACGGCGAGTGCTGGGCCGGGATGCCGAGCGCCTGGTTGGCCTCCCGTACCGCGTCCACCAGCACCTTCAGGTCGGTGATCTCGTCGTCCTCGCGCGCCTCCGACTTGGGCTTGGCCAGCGCGGCCCGGCCCAGGTCCTGCCAGGTCAGCGAACCGGCCCAGGGCGCGAGCGTGGCGGGATCGGCGGCACCGGGGCGGCGGCCACCGACGCGGCCCGACTGGAACGGGATCAGCGAGGCGTGCCCGAGCCGGACGTACGCCCTACCCGGTGTGCTCTTCGCGATGTGCCCGGCGTCGGGCGCGTCGATGACGTCCGTCGACTCACCGGCGTCGGTCACGCGCAGCGCGATACGGAGGTTGGTGTTGGCGCGGATCTCGGGGGAGACGACACCGGAGGGCCGCTGGGTGGCGAGGAGCAGGTGGATGCCGAGGGACCGTCCACGCTGGGCGATGTTGACCAACCCCGTGACGAAGTCCGGCAGATCGCGCACCATCGAGGCGAACTCGTCGATGACGATGAGGAGTCGGGGCACGGGCGGGTGGGACGGATCCCGCCGCACCAGGTCCTGGTAGTCCTCGATGTCCTTGGCGTCGGCGGCGGCGAGGATGTGCTCGCGCCGCTTCAGCTCGGCGCCCAGCGACTCCAGGGCGCGCTCGACGAGATGGGCGTCGAGGTCGGTCACCATGCCGACGGTGTGCGGGAGTTTGACGCAGTCCTTGAACGCCGAGCCGCCCTTGTAGTCGACGAGGACGAAGGTCATGTTCTCCGGCGTGTTCGCCACCGCCAGCGCGGCGACGATGGTCTGCAGCAGCTCCGACTTACCCGAACCGGTCGTACCGGCGATCAGTCCGTGCGGACCGTCGCGCCGCAGGTCGATGCCGAACGGGCCGTCGTACGACTCACCGATGACCGCCATCGTCGACTGACCGCCCATCCGCCACCGCGCGGCGATCGCGTCCCGCGTGGGCGGCTCCAGCTGGAGCACGTCGAGCAGCCGGCTGGAGCCGGGCAGCGCGGAGTCCTCGGTCTCACCGCTGATGTCGCGCAGCGGGGACAGGGAGCGGGCGAGCCGGGCGCACCAGGCGGCGGAGACGAAGTCGGGCCGTACGTTCTTCTTGCGCAGCGCACCGGTCTGCTCGACGCGCAGCCGCAACTCGGGGGTCCGGGTGGTCTGTTCATCGGCCTGTGCGGCGCTGGGATGCCAGGCCTGGAAGGAGGGAAACCCACCGACGGCCTGCTGCGCCACGGGAGTCGGCTGCCCGTCGCTCTCGGTCTGCCGGGGCTCGGCGACCACAAAGGCCTGGCACTCACCGGGCAGGAACCGCTCCTCCTCGTCCAGGCAGATCGCGTAGATGGCGACGGACGGACCTTCCCGCAGCAGTCGTACGACACCGGGCATGGACCGCAGCCGCCGTGACCCGTCCCAGACGACGACGATGTCCGGGTCGGAGAAGGCGGGCCCGTCCGTCTTGCCGCGCCCGCCCTGCTGCAGTGCCTTCTGCCGGGCGTCGAGCAACTGCGTGAGCTCGCCCACGCGCGCACCCACGGTCTCGGAGTCCGTCCCGATCAGGACGTTCACGTCCTGTCCGCTCGCCGGGCGGGAGTGCGGCAGCCAGCGCACCCAGTCCCAGCGTTCACGGGCGTCGTTGTCGGTCAGGACGTAGAACTGCACGTCCATCGGGCTGTGCAGCACGGCGGTCTGGGCGACGGCCCAACGCCCCATCGCGGGCGCGGAGTCACCGGGACCGGCGACGCCGATCACGCCGAGTTCCCTCAGGGGGAGGGCGACCGGCGCGTCCTCGATGAACCAGCGGACCTTGCGCTTGTGCTCGTCCTGCTCGGGGTCGTCGAGCTCGACCTCGGAGGGGACGCGTCCGGTGCCGAAGCGGAGCAGGAGGTGATCGGCGTCGGTGCGGCGGCGCTCCCAGAGCCGGGTGCGCGGGCCGGTGCCGGTGGCGAGTACGGCGGCAGGGTCGGGCACGGCCTGCCGCCGGTCCGCCCGCTCGGCGACCAGCGCCTCCTGGGCGTCCTTCTCGATCCGTGCCTTGTGCTCCTGGTACTCCTTGCGCTGCTTGGCGTGCGACTTCCGGCCGTGCTTCTTGTCCATGAAGTAGTTGCCGAACAGCATGACCGGGCTCATCAGAGCCATGATCAGGTAGTACCAGCGCCCGAACATCATCACGGACACCACGGCACCGACCAGCGGCAGCAGGGCCATCAGCCAGGGCAGCGGCCGGGCCTCGTAGTCACCGGGCGGGTTCGGCAGCGAGAACGACGTCTGCCGCTCGGCGGGGCGCAGCCGCGGGGGCCGGTTGTAGTCGAGCCCGGCACCGTCGTCGGACCACTTGAGGGCGGCGTTGGGCGGCGAGTAAGGGACCAGCTCCAGAAGGGAGTTGCCTAGGGCGAGCTGGGACCCCAGGGGCCAGTCCCCACCGTCGAAGTCCTCACCGTCGAGACGAACGGCGCCGTCCTCGTCCTTCTTCTGCAGGCTGACCTGACAGGTGCCGTCGATGGCGATGGACAAGGTGGCGGCACGGGAGGGGAGTTCGGGGTCGTCGACGCGGATGTGATCGGCCGGCCCGCTGCCGATGTCGTACCGTCCGACACCGAGCCGATGCACGGCTCCGGCGGCCGGACCGCCGGCGACCCGGAACTCGACGACGCCGGTGGGCTCACCGAGGATGCACCCCGCGGGGTCGTGCAGGCTGACGACGACGCCGTCGCGGAGGGGGGAGTTGACGACGGTGGCGCTCGGGTCGACGGCGTATCCGTCGACGTAGGCGAGGGGGGCCGAGCCGGTGCTCCCGCTACTGCTCCGGTGCGCTCCGATAGGGATGACCTGCGCGTCGTCGCCGCCCCAGCCGACGTGCCTCGCCAACTCCTGCGCGATGGCGCCCACCGTGGACTCCGGATCGGCGTCGAGCACCACGTCGGCACTGGCACCGCCGAGCGGGTCGACGACGGTCAGACTCAGACGCACGCTTCGGTCCCCCAACACACCGGAACCACCGAGCGGTGGCTCCACTCAACACAGTGACAGTGACTGTGACCTTAACCGTCCCGCCTTTGCCCGGCGCAACGGATGTGCACCGGTTCACGATTCCCTTGCATGAGGCCCCTGCGGCCCCATGGGTCCCACCCGTAAGATCTTTGCTCATGCGGACGGCCGCCCAGCCACGGCAGGCCGCGCCTCCGCCAACAGAGCCACGGGGGAAGGCCCTGCGGCCACACCAACGGGAGGGAGCCGTCATGGCCGGCAAAGACACCGATCTCACATATGCGGAGATGGAGAAGGTCGCAGGCGACCTGATCAAGGACATGCACGAGCTGGAAGACCGGATCAAGAACATCGAGAAGCGCGTCTCCGCCCTCGTGGAGAACGGCTTCACCACCCAGAAGGCCTCGGGAGCGTACGACGACTCCATGAAGGACTTCACCAAGGGCGCGACGAAGACGATCCAGGGCCTGCACGGGCTGTCGGACTTCCTGAAGAAGGCCAAGGAAGCGTACGAACAGCTGGACGAGCAGCTGGCTAAGCAGGCCAAGGGCTAGTCCGCCGTATGCACACGGAGCGGCGTCGGTGCGGTGATCCCCTGCGGTCACGGCACCGACGCCGCTGTCTCTGAAAACTCCTGAGGCGACTTTCAACGGGGAAATCATGTCGGACCAGACAGCGGACCTTGCTCGAATCAAAGAGAGTGCTCGATCAATCTCCAAGATCCACAAGGAGTTCACGCAGAGCGCGAATCCGGCAGACGGACTGGGCGTGTCTGTTCTGGGTGAGAAGGGCCTGGTCGACGTCTTCGACGACTTCGGTGACAACTGGCGGGTTCACCGCGAACACCTGGCGGATGAGCTGGAGAAGCTCTCCAAGATTCTGACCACCGCATCGAAGGCGTACGAGGACATCGATCACCAACTCGCCGAAGCCCTGCGAGGTACGGATTCGAAGAAACCCGGAACCGGCGGGGGGCCCAAGTGACGCGTCCTCGAGCCGATGAGTGGGCGGTGATCGGTGAGTCGGCCGACCCGATCCCGGGTGATCCTGAGGAAGTAGCCAAGCTCGGAAGGGATCTCCGCAGGACTGCGGAATCCATCAAGAAGCAGGCGGACGAGATCAAAGCGCTCGCATCCGTCGAATCCTGGAAGAGTAAGGCGGCGACGGAGTTCCGAGAGCAGGCCGAAGGAGCCGAAGGGAAGCTGCGGAAGGCGTTCAGACGCTACGACACCGCAGCTGACGCCCTCGGCGGAAAGGTGGTCGACGGCGGGTCTTCCCGGGAGTACGCCTCGGAACTCCATCGTGCCCAGCAGATGGCTGACAGGGCGCTACGGGACGCCCAGCACGCCCACGACGAGCAGCAGGCGAGCAGTGGTGCGATCGACAAGCTGCCGAAAGACACCCCGGATGACGACCCCGGCCGAAAGAAGCTGCAGCATCGCCACGAAGCGGCGAGTGCGGCAATGGAACGGGCGAAGAAGGACCTCGAGGTAGCCAAGGAGGTCCGGGACACGGCAGCCAAGAGGGCCAGAGACGCCATTCGGCACGCCATCGACCACGACGGCTTGAAGGACAGCCGCTGGGACAAGTTCAAGGGCTGGGTGCACGACCATGCCGCGCTCATCGAGAAGATCCTGGCGGTGTCCGGTTGGGTCGCGACTATCTGCGGGACCCTGTCTCTGATGGTGGGCTGGATTCCGGTCATCGGCCAGGCGCTTGCGGCTGTCCTTGGGAGCATCGCACTCTTTGCCACCGTGGTGTCCCTCGTGGGTCACACGCTCTTGGCCCTGGCAGGTGAGGGCAGTTGGTTCGATGTAGCCCTTGACGTGGTTGGCCTGGTCACGCTGGGCATCGGCCGTGGGGCAATTGCCGGGGCCAAGGGTGCGTCGCTCGCCGCCAAGGTTTCCGCGCGGTCGGCGGCGGGCCGGGCGCTGAGAGCGGGCATTAGGTCGAAGCCTGGCACGGCCGCATACCAGCGGGCACTCAACCAGACTTGGAAGAAGGCCAACCAGCTCAGTGGTCAGGCCCTCCGTGGCAAAGCCGGAGCCAAAGCGCTCGCCGATGCGCCGAAGGGCTGGAACCCCGGTGCCGCTCGACTGAAGGACGCTTTCAGCCCGAAATCGATCGGCAAGGAGTTCCTGGACGGCTTCAAAGGGGTCAAGGACTTGGGCCCGAGCAACCTTCGGCAATTGGGTCACAGCGACACTTGGTCGGGAGTGCGCCCGAGGATCGGTGACTCCGGAATCGCCGACCTCGAAAAGAACCTGGGGCAGATCTCGGAATCCGTTCGGGGTGATGGTGCGGTGAAGGCGGCCAGCGATGTGTTCAAGGCCCAGACTAGAATCTGGGCGGGCTCGACAGGTTTCGCATCGGCCACCGACCTGCTCGACAAGGGTGAGATCACGGGATGGGTCGGCGACCATATCGGGGTAAAGGGGCTGGACGACGGGGTCTGGTCGGCTACCGGAGTCAAGGATGCCACGACGACAAGTAGCGGATGAGCAGGACTGGTGATGGCCGAGAAGTCAGGACGCGGCGACGAATCGGGGAAACTGCCCGAGCCTGTGGTGCGCCCTCGGGGCATGAGGCCACACGGTGTTCAGGCCGTCCGTCGGGCCCGGCTCTATTCCGACGGGGCGGCCCTCGTCCTACGTGACCGAGGTCTGAGTGAGCACCGGTACCCGGTCAGCTCCGGGGGAATCCGGCGTGCTGTCTTCTCGCCACCATCCGCTGAATTGTGGGTGGCCGGCTCGGTGCGGCCTGTCGAGCGCTGGGGTGTGCTGGCATTCCAAGAGGAGGACGGACAGCCCATCCTTGAGGTCCCACTCGCAGATTGGCTACCGGAGGCCAATGTCGTCGGGACTCTGGACCTGCGGCCGGAGAAGTGTCTGGACCGGACTGGGCTGAGGGAGCTGGTAACAGCTCTCGGAATTCCCTTGGAGGCGAACCCACAGCCCCGCGTGGGTGATTCAGCGCGAACAGATGGGGGGAACAAGGCGGATCGGGCAGTTCACAGAGAACTGCCCCGTTGGTACAGCTGGGTCAGAGGGTTTGGGATCTTCGGCTGGTTTGCCGCTCTCGTCGTGGCCTTCGCCGCTGATGTGGACTGGTTCCTGCCAGTTGCCGCGGGAGCCTTGTTCCTCGTGCCAGCAGCGGACACAGTGGTGCGTTTCGGCGTACGGCTGAGCAATCGGCGGTCTGACAGCGCGCAGTTCACCGATGCCGTCGTGATCGCGCCCGATCCGGCGGTCGAGGCCGAAGTGACTCGGAGATTCCTTCGCACCGCGTCCGTGCGCGTGCTGCCCGGCGACGTGGTGGTAACGGACACCATCGGTCAGGAGCGCTGGATCGCGAGGAGGGGAGCGCATGGCATCTCGCGGCTGGTGCGACTGACCGTTCCGGGTACCCGGCAGCCCCTCGGAGTGGAGTTCCGAGATGGGAACGGCGAGGTTCGAGCGCTGCTGCCGTGGAGTTACTGGTTTGCCGGTCCGCAAGGCCAGGATCGATGGACTGAGATGGTGGCCGCCCTCTCAGTCCCCGAAGCGGACGAGGAGATACGGCGCGCTGGACCTCAAGCACCGGCCACGGATCCCTGGTGGACGGGACACATCCTCGCTGCCGATGTCCGAATGATGTCGCCGCTGCGCGCCAAGGAAGCCCGACAAGAGACCAGTTGGCACCGCACAGTCGTCGGTGGCAATGAACTGTTGCTCGTCCCGCTCTTCAGCCTCGTCTTGCTGGCCGGAGTCTTTGGCGACGACGGAGCTGCGCGCCTGGCGGGTTTGCTTTCCGCCCTGACCATCGCAACCGAGCTGGCCCCGGTCGCGGTCAGCTCATTGATCAGCCGGGTCTACCGCGACAAGCCGGGCGGGCATGGCTAAAGCTGCTTATTTCAGATCCACGACTAAACGGACGACCCCGGAGCCCTCATGACCTCGAATGGGACCGGCGCCAGCGGCGCTTCCCCTCCAGCCGACTATCGGTTGCTGTTGCCGGACAGTTGGTTCCGTGTACGGATCGACCCCGATGGGCGTGAGCAATCGGTCGATGCGCTGGTGGACCGCCAGTTCGAGGGAGTCGACAACGCCCCCCACATCAAGCGGCAACTGCGCGATCGGCTTCTCGCACAGGCCGTCGCGGCATACCAGGACGGTGGGATCGAGCTGTACCTGAGCCTGCAGCAGGCGGGCCCGCTGACGATTCCCGCATCGCTTTTGATCACGCTGGTTACACCACCCCCCGGAGGATCCCTGCCGGCTACTGCCGATCTGGTAACGCGCCTCGCGGCCGATGGGGATGGGGACGTCTCGCTGGTTGAGTTGCCCGCAGCGACGGCGGTACGTGTGCGCCGAGAGACGGGTCAGCCTGACCGTCCAGCTCCGGCCGGTGCACCGGGAGACCCGGACGAGGTACTTCCGTCGATCACGTTGGACTACCAACTGCCAGTACCCGCTACCGAGGCCTACCTGCTACTGACCTTCTCCACCCCCCTCATCCAGATCGGTGACGCGATGGTTGAGCTCTTCGATGCGGTGGCCGGTTCTCTGACTTGGCTGGACGGTGATGGCGCCCATGAGTGACATCCAGGCGTGCGGCATCGTCTGCCCGACGGATTGGGTGCCGCTTCCGCTCGATCCCTCGGACGACGTCAAGAGATGGGCGAAACGTACTGCGGCGGATCTGACTGAGCGGAGCGGCGCGGCTGGCCACAAGCTGGACGTGTCCTTGTTGCGAAGGGACTTGAGAACTCGGGCGGAGGACAGTCGCAACCGCGCCCCGCTGTACGCTTTTGCTTTCTATCCCGACGGCTTCGACACCGCCCTCGGGCTGCTGGAAGTCGACGTTATTCGTCCCGACGATGCGGTACCCCGTATCACCCTCGAGTGGCTTGCCGAAACTTTCACCGCAGGCGATTTCGGTCCCCCTCTGATCTCGCGTACCGAGCTGCCCATCGGGCCTTCAGTACGCCTCCGCCAGAACTTCGCCGCCGACGGCGCACCACGCCGCGGCCCCGGAGTTCTACTGCAGAGCGTCATGTACGGAGTTGTTCCAACGGGAGCGGAGAGTGCCCTGGTACTTCTGGTGTCGTGGACGGCTCCAGGCATCGATGAGGAAATGGAAGAGGCAGCGGACAGCATCGTGCAGACGTTGACTGTTGAATTCTAAACCGCGTCCATTTCGAGAGCGCCGCAACCACCCAGGCCGTCTCGTGGGCCTCACCCTTCCCCGGAGGCGGAGTCCAGCGACTTCTCGGCGTCTTCCTCGACCGGATCCGAGAAGGAAACCGTCTGGAGGACGGTCGACATCAGGCGATACAACTCGGCCCAGTGGTCCATCGATGCCGTGTAGAGCGTGAAAATCGCAGTGAACGGGCCCGTGGAAAAGGGGATGTGGACCTGTATCTGCCCGGTGAGGAGTTTTGTCCCCTCGCCACTCGCCGATACGTCCGGACTGACGGTGTACTCACGCAAGGTGATGCAGGAAACCGCGGGGCCACACGGCAGGTCGAGCCAGATTGCGTTGTTGTACGGATCGCTGGAGAGTGCAGCGAGCACGCCCTGGGCCACGATATCCGGGTCCGGGACGGTTTGATCCGTGGGGGTGATGGCCACCGTGAGAGCGCATTGGGCGACACCGGCGGAGGGTTCGTATCTGGTCACCTCCCCGTCCGTCGTGCCGCCGTCCTCCGCGGTGGAGAACAGTCCCATCGCGGCATAGGAGAGACCGGAGTCCGCCATGAGTTCTACAATGGCCGCGTAGTACGGGGCAGCGAGTTCCCAGATGGAATCGTCACCTCGCGAGTACAGCTGTCGTACGAATGAGCTGGCACCCTCGACGCGTTCCTTCGGTGTGGCGGCCAGCGGAAGGGCGAAGAACCCCTCGGGAGTTACGAACCAGAGGGGAGGCAGGCCGCCGTTGGCAGGATCGACGTAGATAGTGGGCGCGAGGTTGGCGGAGGCAAGGTTCATCCGGTGATGGGCCGTTCTGATCGGTGCGGACCAAGAGTCAGGTCAGCATGTCTTCTTTGTGCCGGTCCATGTATTTGAGTTCGGTGCCGTTCGCATCCATGACGGTGTTGAGGCCTGAATGGCCGAAGAACGCGTGTGTCGTACTCGGTGCCAGGACCTCGATCCGAAAGCAACCACAGGAGTTACGTTTCACCAACGGTGGTTGAGCGTCCGGTGCCTGGGCTGCTGCGAACGTTGTGGCAGTGTTTCGCTGTGCAGGCGTGAGCGAATCCAGCGGGATGAAATCCAGGCTTTCGATCAGATATCGGGTGAGCCTCTCCCGATTGGTGCTGCTCACTCTGCACCACGAGCCATCAGCGAACACGATCTTCGCGTCATTGCCGATCCTGAAATCTCGGAGCTCGACTCTTTCGATGCCGGACCGTGGGATTTCCCAGAGCAACTCGTCATCAATAAGATGGTCGTTCCCTTTGGCATAGGGGAAACCGACGATCACGAGCCTGCGGTCGGTGATGACGGCATGGGTGCGATAGTCCTTGGCGGACGAGCGCCCCGGGTCCATTCGCCAGGGCAGGGTACGGGCGATACTGCCCGGCGCGGCCCACATGACGGGGAAGTCGTCGACTTCGTCCGTCTCGTCGTGCGAGGTGTCAGTTCCGGCATCGGACGACTGGTTGCCTCCGATGTTGCCTCCATGGGAGGAGAGGAATCCCATGATGACAGCGCCGGCAGCAAGTGCTGCGCCCTTGACGGTGCTGCGGGCAGCCGTACCCCCGACGGAATGAGCGGTATAGGTCGGTCCTGCAGGCCAGCCGGGCAGTTCGCCCTGGATGTCGTTCCGCTCGGTGTCGCGGAACCATCGCATTCCTTTAACGCGGGTCGCCGCACCCGTGGCAAAGACGATGGGGGCGCGAGCGATCAGTGTCTCGTCCGATGCGGGCTGCCAGACGCTCATTTCAGGCGAACCTCCTTCGGAGTGAGCGGGTTGCCATGCAGTCGCGCTTCACTGTGTCACACGGCATTTCCTGGCGTGTTGCCGAGGCGGTCGGCCTAGTCATCCTTGAGGTGCCCGTAGATCTTGGGTGCGATCTTGAGGCCCCCGTCGAGGGCCCTGCCACCGAGACTCAGTGGGTCGAGTTTCAGGCCGAGGGCATTGGCGCCCTTCGAACCGATCAACTGTCCTGGAAGATAGCCCTGGGTGGTTAGACCACCCATGCGGGACATCAGACCGCTGCTCGAATGAGCAACCTCGTAGACATCGTTGGACATGCCGCCGATCTTCACCAAGCCACCTCTACCGAGCCCGCCCGTGATGTTCGTGGACTCCTTGCCGAACGAGAGGAAGACCCGGGCGTTACCGATCTTTGATGCCTCGAATCCCCTGCCAAGCTTTCCGGCAGTGGCGATCGCCTTGGCCTCGCCGACCACCTTGGCTCCCTTGCCGAACATTCCGATTCCCGGCAACAGGCCCACCGCGTCGAGGCCGACCTGCATCCAACTCACGTCCGCGCCAGCTGCCTTGGCCAAGCCGTGTGCCGCCAGAGTCAGGCCACTTCCGATGAGGGCCGCCGTACCGAAGATGGCCGCGAGCGGCGGGAACGGGAGCGTGACGATGGCGAGCATGCCCAGCACCGCGGTGATGTCGCTGAGCACATCCCCGATTGCCTTGATCAGGTCTGCGTGCTCCGTGAGCCAGTCGCCGGTGGCGTCCCAGGCGTTCTCGATGTCCTTGCCCAGCTTGTCCCAGAAACCGGGTTCGTCGGGCGCTATGTCGCCGGCCTTGTCGAGTTCCTTGCTTATCTGTCGGGCGGCCTGACGATACTCTTCCTCCAGTTCGTGGACCTTCTGGATGACGCCGTCCACGGCGCTGGAGGCTTTGCCGAGTTCCTCACTGCCCTTGCCGTCGGCCTTGGCCTCGGCCTTCGACTGGGCATTGAGTTTCTCGCCCGCGGACTTCTCCAGCCTGTCCGCTCGGTCCTGGAAGTCCTGGAGTTCGTTGGCCCATCGGTGCAAGGCGCGGGAGGACTTATCGAAGGAATCGTGACTCTTGCGGATGAGAGGGGTGACATCCTTGCCGATGTACTCGGTAAAGGCGATCGCGGTCTTGCCCTTCCAGGCACCGCATTCGATACGCTCCAATTCACCCAGCGCTGTGCCCAGCTCACCTGCCAGTTTGCCCAACTGCTTGGCGAGAACCCGGGTGTCCTCCACATTTCCCGGCGTGGGATCCCAGCCTATGTGAGGGAATGCGGGCCGCTGTGCTGCCACGTCACTTGTCCTTCTTCTGCGGGGACTTGAGGGACTCGGCCAGATCAAGGTCGAGCTTGCCGAAGCTCTCCCCGATCTTGTTGATCATCTTCACGGCGCCCTGGGTGTGTTTGCCGAGTTGCTTGATGCCGTAGGCCCAGTCGTCGGCGAAGTCATGCACGTCGTCGACAAGTTTGCTCTCGCCGACCGCCGTGGCGTCGGTGTTCTTGAGGGCGCGGCGGGTGGTCTCCATGCGGTCGCTTATGGAGGAGAAGGTCTTCTTCAGGTCCTGGAAGACGGTGTCTTCGAGACGGAGGTCACTCATGTCGAACTCGGTTTCTCATGACAATGGACGGCCCATGCCTGCGGGCCGTCCACGGGTTCGTCAGCGGTTCACGGCTTGGATTTCCTGGACGGTGACGTTCTGAGTGGCGCCGAAGGTGCCGTCGGGCAGGTCGTCGCCGGTGCCGTCTGAGCCGGTCCAGTGGATCTTCCAGGTGATGGTGGCCTTGAGCGGGTAGGTGCCGTTGCCCGAGGAGCGCAGGTACTTCACGCCGCAGGGCGGGGTGTCGTTCGCCTTGCCCTTGGCGTAGGGCTCGCCGATGCGGCCGCCGTTGATCTGGCAGACGCCGGAGGCGGGGTAGGTCTGCGCGTCGGCGGTGCCGGGGTCGATCTTCAAGGAGATCGGTTCGGCGGTCGTCGTCGCGGAGATGCCCAGGACCGGCACGGAGGCGGTGACGGAGACTGGTTTGAACTGGGCGCCGTCCAGCCATGCCCAGGTCGGCAGGTTGACCTTGGTGGTGTTGGCCGGCGCGAGGGTCACTTTGGTGCTCGGGACCCGGATCTCGTTGTAGGCGAGTTCGGCGAGGATCTTGGGCGTCACGGCGTTCTGGACGTTGGCCGGGGGAGGATCGCCCTTGTCCACCCAGAAGATGGGCTCAGTGCACTTGTCCCAGCCGGGCGGGAAGCTCTCGTTGGCGTACGAGTCCCACCAGTAGCCCTTGCCGGTCTTGTCCTTGTTGAAGTCTTTGTATGTGCCGGGAGCGTCGCCGCCCTTCTCGTACTTGTTTCGCTGCTCTAGGTCCCACTGTGACCCGGTTGACTCGGCGTTCCAGATCGGCTCCAGGTACGCCTTGAGTTGTGCGGGCGTGTACTTCGGGGCGTACCAGCAGGCGGGTGGGGTCCAAGCGGTGGTGGAGGTGACGGGGCCGACGGAGCTGCCGGAACCGTTCTTGGAACGGTCATAGACGATGACGCCCGCGCTGAGGGTGCCATTGTCGGAACCACCCGACGTCTTCTGTCCCGGCTTGGGCGGAGTCTTCGAGCCTCCGCCAATGCCAGTGTCAGCCGTGGCGGCCCCCGCGCCTGCCAGGATTGAGCTGACGAGCGACAGTGTGATCAGCAACCGCGAGCCAGATCTCATGGCTGGCACTTGGAACTCCCCCTCACGGACATGAGCTTCTGGACTGCCCAGACACCGTTCCCGTTCTTGTGCAACTGGGTGCTGTAGAGCACGTAGCTGTTCTTGGTGACAGCTGTCTTGTTGACCTTCTTGGTCTTCAGATAGAGGTCGTAGGCTTTGCTCTGGTCCTCGCAGTACACCAGCGAGGCCTGATCCGAGGCGCTGATGTTCACCACCGGGGCGTAATAGCGGTAGTGGCCTGTCGTTCGAGCATCCGCCTTCACATACGCCTGAACGTATCGCTGGATCTGTGCGGCGGCCTCGCCCTCGTAGTAGAAGAGGTAGGTCTTGTCTAGCGGATTCTGGTTCGCGATGGCCAGATCCACTGCCTTGATGGACTGCTCACTGTCTGCAAGTACCGCGTCCTTGGCTGCGTTGCCCGTTTTGGACCAGTCGAAGGTGTACGAGAGATCCGCGGGCAACTCGATCTTCGGACGTGCAGCCGTGCTGGAGGCCGAAGCACTCGGGGAAGCTGTAGTCGCGCTCCCCGTATCCGCCCCCGCGATCTTGTCGTTGGCTTTCGACCCGTCACCCCCGCTCCCGCAAGCCGTCAGCAGCAGGGCTGTGGCTGCGGTGAGCGCGACGGCGGTGGGCAAGGTGCGGCGCTTCACTGTGGTGGACTCCCCGTGAGACTGAAGTACATCAAGGGTACGAACGTTATCGGTGGGGTTCTTGCTTTCGCCAGCGCGAAGTTCCCTGCGAACGCTTTCAATTGGGGACTTAGCGGGCGCGAGCAGTGTGGGACGTGTCCTGACTGTGCTCTAACTGGCTGTGAGTCCGGATGCGTTGGAGTCTCGCGTCCAGGCATCGGTCGATGCTGGAGATTTCGGTTCGCGATTGCGGCTTCCTCCTTCTCGGACACCCACACGGCGGATACGCCGACTTACGCGGCATCGGCTCCACGCGACCGCCGGCCACGATCTCCAGCCTGTCGCTGTCAGCCGTCACGTTGCCTTTCGCGTCGACCATGTAGATGCCGAGCATCAGGCGAGAGCGGCGGTGGGTGGAGTCCAAGTCCAGGACGCCAGCCGGGGGTGGTAGTGCGTTGCGCGGTCCTAGCAGGCATAGATGTTGAAGCCGGAGCGCGTCGGGGCGTGGACCTCGACGATGGAGGGTCCATGCCTGCGGACCGTCCACGGGTTCGTCAGCGGTTGACGGCTTGGATTTCCTGGACGGTGACGTTTTGGGTGGCGCCGAAGGTGCCGTCGGGCAGGTCGTCGCCGGTGCCGTCTGAGCCGGTCCAGTGGATCTTCCAGGTGATGGTGGCCTTGAGCGGGTAGGTGCCGTTGCCCGAGGAGCGCAGGTACTTCACGCCGCAGGGCGGGGTGTCGTTCGCCTTGCCCTTGGCGTAGGGCTCGCCGATGCGGCCGCCGTTGATCTGGCAGACGCCCGATGCCGGGTAGGTCACCGCGTCTGTCGTGCCCGGGTCGATCTTGAGGGAGACCGGCTCAGCGGTCGTCGTCGCGGAGATGCCCAGGACCGGCACGGAGGCGGTGACGGAGACTGGTTTGAACTGGGCGCCGTCGAGCCATGCCCAGGTCGGCAGGTTGACCTTGGTGGCGTTGGCCGGCGCGAGGGTCACTTTGGTGCTCGGGACCCGGATCTCGTTGTAGGCGAGTTCGGCGAGGATCTTGGGGGTCACGGCGTTCTGGACGTTGGCCGGGGGAGGATCGCCCTTGTCCACCCAGAAGATGGGCTCAGTGCACTTGTTCCAGCCCGGCGGGAAGCTCTCGTTGACGTACGAGTCCCACCAGTAGCCCTTGCCGGCCTTGTCCTGGTTGAAGTCCTTGTACGGGTGGCCGTTCACGTACCTGTCGCGTTGTTGGGAGTCCCATTGGTCGCCCGTCGAACCGGCCGCCCAGATCGGCTCCAGATACGCCTTGAGCTGCGCGGGTGAGTACTTCGGGGCGTACCAACAGGCCGGTGGGGTCCAGGAGGTCGTCGAGGTTACGGGACCCACGGAGCTACCGGAACCGTTCTTGGAACGGTCGAAGACGATGACACCCGCGGACGCGGAGATCTCGTCGCCCTTCTGGTCGCCATTCACCTGCGTCTCGGAACCCGTGCCTTTGCCTCCGGGCACAAAGTCGGCCCAAGCTGCCGGGCAGGACGTGGCTACGGCGCCTCCCACTACAGCCAGGCACACCAGGAGTCTGCTTATGGCTGGCACTTGGCGGCCCCCCGGACGGAGATGATCTGGGACGTTTGCCAGACCCCTTCGGCGTTCTTGTCCAAGCTGGTGTTGTAGAGGACGTAGCTGTTCTTGGTGACTGGCGTCTTGGCGATCTTGTTGGTCTTCTTGTCCTTGCTGTAGCCCTTGCTCTCGTCGGCGCAGAACGTGAGTGTTGCCGAGGACTTGCCTGTCAGCGTCACCGTCCGGTCGTAGTACCGGGCCACGCCGGTGAGCGTGGCTCCGGCCTGTTTGAACTCGGCGACCCAGGAGAGGGCGGCCTCAAGCGCCTTGCCCGTGTTGTAGAAGGCGAGCGCCTGGCCCTTGGGGTCCGTTCCGGTGATGGCGGCATCCACGGCACGCATGCGTTCCGCGTTGTCAGCCAGTACGGCGTCCTTCACCGAGTCACCTGTCTTCGTATCCTCGAAGATCAGGTTGAGGTCGGAGGGCAGTGCGATCTTTGGCCGTTCGGACGCGCTGGAAGCGGAAGCACTCGGCGAAGCCGTCGCCGAACTTCCCGTGTCCGCCCCTGCGATCTTGTCATTGGCCTTGGAGTTGCCGCCCCCGCCGCCGCAAGCCGTCAGCAGCAGGGCCGCTGCCGCGGTGAGCGCGGCAGCAACGGGCAAAGAGCGGCGATTCACAGTTGAGCTCCCCGTGAGACAGAAGTTAAGCCAAGAGGTCTGACGGTATCGGGATGCTTCCCGGTTTCACCAGAGCGAACTTCCCCCGCGATGTGCGCAGTTCAGGGTGTACTGGATGTTTTGTGTGGTAATCCCGGCTCGTCCGGAACCGGCCGGCCAGGTCGGTTCCAGGCACGCCTTCAGTTGCATGGACGCGAACTTCAGTGCGTATCAGCAGGAGACGCGGTCCATTGGTCTCCGAGCGACCGGCGATCCAGGCACCGTTTCCTGGGCGGTCGGCCATGGCGGCAGAGGCCGAGAACAGACAGATCGATGACGTGAACTACCGTCGCTACACCCCCTCGGAGTCCGTGTTACGGCTGGCACCGATCGGCTCCTCGTGAGGAAACGATCTTCACCAGTTCCCAGACCCCCACCGCGTTTTTCGCGACCTGCACGCCGTAGGAGACGTAACTGTTCTTGGTCGTCTTGGTCTTCTTGACCTCGCCGGTCTTGATGACCTTGTTGTAGCCCTTGCTCTCATCTCCGCAATACGTAAGTGACGCCTTGTTGTCGGATGCGACGGAGACCTGCCGGTCGAAGTAGCGGACGGTTCCGGTGACCGTCAGCCCTGCGTCCACAAAGGACAGGAGGGTGCGCCAGGGAGCGGGCTTCTGGTCTGGCTGGGCCAGCCAGTTGAGGGTGTCGCCGTCGATCGTCTTCGCCCAGGCGATCGGTTCGTAACGAGATCGTCGCTGAATTCCTGCGGCTGTTCGTCCTCCTCTCCTCCAGCGGGCGGCCTGCCGGATCGTAGGTGTAATCCATGTGTCGCCGACGGGGTGAGCGCGCGCACCAGTCGGCGGTCCGTGTCGTGCTCGAAGGTGTACGACGCTCCCTCCGCGCCCGTCTTGCCGTCAACAGGTCGAAATGGCCCGGGGACTGCGCGATCCGGCGGTCGCCGGGGTCCGTGTGGGCGACCGGGTTGCATTCCGCGTCGAACCCACGAGACCAGCCCTTCCACCGTCCAGCCGATGTCGAGGGTGCTGCCCAGGGCGTCCGTCGCCTCGGGTGATACGGCCCAAGGCGTCGCGCGCGGCGGTGGTGGTGCCGCGGGCGTCCGTCACCGATAGCAGCAGGCCGGCCGCGTCCGTGGAAAAGCCGCGGTCAGACACCCCCAAGGGCGTCCCTGATTTTCTCGGCGCCTCCCCAAGCCTTCACTCCGGCAAAGCAATCCTGGACGCTCCCTTTGCAGTCCTTTGGTTGCTGGCCGAAAAGCCGTCGAAGGACAGTAACCCTGGCTGCCCATGCCTGAGGGGCGGATGTGACGTATGCGTACGGGGGTCGAAGTGGCGGATCACGTCAAGGTGTCCACGTCGGAGCTGAAGGAGATCAGCAGGTCGGTGGCTCGGCTCAAGGCGAACTTCGAGCAGGCCAGGGACCTTGTCGACAGTTACGGCGCCGAGATCGGGTCGGGAGACGTCGCCTCCGCGCTGGACGACTTCGCCGACGACTGGAAGAAGAAGCGCAAGGAGCTCTGCGACGGCCTGGAGTTCCTCGGGAAGACCGCCGGCGCGGCGGCGAAGGCCTACGACGGTGTTGATCAGCATCTGGCGGACGCGCTGCTCAAAGCCCAGCCGGGGGACAAGTGAGCTACGACTTCTCCGGCGTCGACTGGCAGACGGCGCGGTATGACGACAAGGAGTTCGCGCCCGGCGATCCGTATGAAGTCGCCCGGCTCGGCAAGCGCATCGCCGACACCGCCAAGCTCATCGAGGAGCAGGCCGGAAAGCTGAACAACCTCGTCGACGGGAACGGTTGGGACTCCGACGCCGGCCGGGCGTTCCAGGACAAGACCCATGACACCGTCGGGCTGCTCACCAAGACGCATCAGCGGTACGCCGCCGCCGCTTCCGCCCTCGGGTCGACCGTGCCGTACGAGCCGATCGCCGACACGGTCCGCGAGAACTGGGCCACCGCTCTCAACCACGCGCAGAACCTGGTGCGTACGGCCCTGAAGAAGGCGCAGGCCGCCGACGCGGACGGCAGCCGGTACCAGAAGCAGATCGACCAGCATCCCGGGCCGGACGAACACCCCGACAAGCAGAAGCTGAAGCGGCAGAAGGACGCCGCGGACGGGGAGTTGGAGGCCGCGAAGAGGGATCTGCGGCGCGCGCTCGAGTACCGGGACACCCAGGCCGGGTACGCGGCGAAGGCCATCCGGGACGCTCTCGACCATGACGGGCTGAAGGATCCCGCTCATCACTGGTGGGACAACTGGAAGGACTGGGTCGCGGAGGTCGGGCACTGGGCGGGGGTGGCCGCCGCCGCGCTCGGGGTGCTGGCCCTCGTCCTCAGTTGGGTACCGATCCTCGGCGAGGTGCTCGGCGCGCTGGCGCTCATCGCCTCGGTCGTCGCCCTGGTCTGCGACACCGTCTCGGCGCTGGACGGCAAGGGCACCTGGCTGGACGTCGCCATCGACGTGGTGGGTGTGCTGTCCTTCGGCGCCGGACGGGTCCTCGGGACAACGGCCAAGGAGGCGGCCATGGCAGCCCGGGCCTCCTCCGCGGTCAAGGACTTCCAACTGGCCCGGGAGGTCGGGCTGAATCCGGCGACCGCCCGCGATCTCGCCGAGGCGCTCAACGGTGTCAAGCCCGGGGAGATGAGCAAGGCGCTCGCCGAAGGTCCCGCCAAATTGCTGCCGAGGATGCGGTCGGTGGTCAAGGAGACGTTCAACGTCAAGGGATACGTGAACGACATCCGCGACGCCCGGGAAGTGCACGCGGCGGCCAGGGCCTTCGCCGAAGAGGCGCCGAAGATGTCGGAGATCGCGGACTCCTCGTTCAAGACCATGGCAGGCCAGGCGAAGACCCTCTACTACGGCAGTCAGGCACTGCCTCTCCTGGCCGGCTGGGCGAACCTGGCCCACACCCACTCCGGCGAGCCGTTCGTCACCGGACCGAACTGGCTCCAGGGGGCGAAGGAGCTTCCGGTGATCGGCGCCGGCGGAACACCGTTCTACAACTGGCGCTGGAGCACCAGCGGTTGACCCGGTCGGCCGACTGGAACCCAGTGCGGAGAGAGCAAGGATCACGTGGCGAGCGACGAAGACCGGTCCGTCGACGAACTGTTCGCGGAACTGCCGGAGAAATGGCAGCGGGCGCTGGAAGAGGTCGGCATGGGGCTGCCGGAACTGCGCCGTATCGCAGCCGGGCCCGACGGCATGCAGCGGGTGCGCCGCATCCTCTCCGAGTTCTCCACCAGTCCTCGCTCCGAGCGGATGGGGGACAACAGGGGGTCGGCGGTGTGGCCGTGGGTCCGACTGCTCCTGGTGGCCGCCGCCTCCATCGTCGTGTGCCTGCTTCTGAGCCTGCTCCTGGGCAAGTTGGCGGGGCTGGTGGGCCTGGGGCTCGGGATGCTCGTGATTTGGCTCGTCTTCAAGACGCCGGACAACCGCGGCGTCCGAGTCGCACGGTTCCTCACGGCGGCGGCCTACTTCGTCTCGGTCCTGGTCGGGACGACCTTCGTCAACGCCTGGTATCTGCAGGTGCGGGGCGTGGAGCAGACGGCCACCCTCGTCTCACCGACCCGTCAATGGACCCACGGCACCCGTGAGACGTACTGCAGAGTCCGGCTGGCGGACGGTTCCGTCCACGAGGTGATCGACAACAAGGACGACTGCGCCCACCGAGTGGGGCAGACGACCAAGGCCGTGGTCGACCCCGCGGGCCACTACAAGCCTTCCCTCGGTACGAAGTCGGACATTGGCGGCATCGCGGAGGGGTACGTCTTCCTGGGCGCCGCGGTGGTCCTCGTGCTGACGCCGGCCACCGCCCTCGTCCTGGGGCGGCGTGACCGCAACCGGGCGCTCAGGACCGTGGCGTGACCGAAAGGGGCACGGCGGACGAGCTGTTCGCACGATTGCCGAGCAGCACGCGACGCACACTGGAGCAGATCGGTCTGGGGCTGCCGGTGCTGCGCCGGATCGCCGCCGAGGAGGGCGGTGAGCGGCGTGTGCGGCACATCGTCTCCGAATTCACCCCGTCCGCTGACTGGCGAGACCTCGGGCGTGACACCCCGGTGTGGCGGTGGATACGGCTGCTGCTCGTCGCCGCGGCCGGCGTGGCCGTATGCCTGGCCTCCACGTATCTGGTCGGCCCGTACGCGTTGCTCGTGGGCGTTGTGTGTGCGCCGGCCGTGGGGTGGGCCGGGTCCAGGGCGCGGGCGTCGGGAGCGGAGCTGGTCGTGTGCTGCCTCGTCGGCTTCTCCTACGTGGTTCTGATCTGGGTCGGTTCTCAGCAGGCCGACCAGTGGTATCTGCACCTGCGCGGACGTGCGGCCAGGGTCACCTACGCCAGGCCCCTGCGCTCGGAGTCCCACGGCGTTTCCACCCTGTACTGCCGTGTCAGGCTTCCCGACGGCTCGGTCCGCCAGGTGATCCGTAACGACAAGACGTGCACGGAGGCGACCATGGTCGGTCTGAGAACGCGGGCCGTGGTCGACCCGGCAGGGCACTACCGGCCGTTTCTCGGGGGCGTGTCGGACCTCGGCTTCGGCTTCTGGGACCACCTCTGTCTGGGCGCCGCCACCGTACTCGTCCTCGCCCCGCTGACCACGGCGCTCGTGAGCGGGCGGAGCGCGCTCAGGGGCCGTGGGAGCGGTCGGGCGGGCGGTGCCACGGCATGAGCGACGACATGAGGGCCAACGGACAGCCGATCGAGCCGAGCGAAGTGAGTGTGACCATGGGCATGGCGACCGACCCCGCCCCCGTCCTCCCACCCCCCTCCGACTACCGCCTCGCCGTCCCCGAAGGCTGGGAGCGCGTCGTCCTCGACCCCGACCGCTGGCCCCACCGCATCGACAAGCTCGTCAACCGGAGCCTGCGCCGCACGAAGGCCACCCCGCAGCTGAAGGCGGCGCTCGCGGAGCGGATGCGGGCTCAGGCGGAGGCGGCGCACGCCAACGGCGGGCTGGAGATGTACGTCGTCAACCAACTCCTCGGCCAGATACCGGTCTCCGCCGGACTCGTCGTCACGCTGCTCAAACCACCGCCCGGTACGGCCGCCGGCGAGCTGTCCGACATCGCGCTCTCCCTCGGCGCCCGGGGTGAGGACGTCACCATGACCGACCTCCCCGCCGGTCCCGCCGTACGACACCTGTACCGCCGCCGCCCCGCCCACGACGACGCGGACGGCAACAAGCTCACCGTCACGCACCTGGACGTCTATCTCGCCGTCCCACAGGCCGATCAGCGGCTGCTGCTGTCCTTCTCCACCCCCATGGAGCCGCTCGCCGACGCGCTGGTCGGCCTCTTCGACTCCATCGCCCGCACCCTGCAATGGATGGCCTGATGCCCGCCTTCTCCTCGTCGACCGTGCATCTGAAGGCGCCGGACGACGCCGTCCGCCTGCCGGTACGGGAACCGGTCGACCTCGCCGCATGGGCGGCGGAGGCGGCCCGGGAGCGGACGGACGACGAGCGGCTGGTGCCGGCCCTGGCCGAGGAACTCCACGACGCCGCCGCCGACGCCCGCACCCGCGGCCCCGTCACCGCGCTGTCGTACGTCCCGGAGCCCCACCGGGGCGAGTTGGCCCGCATCGAGCTCTCGGCGCTGCTCGCCGACGACACGTACCCGACGATGACCGTCGACCTCCTGGCCCGCTACCTCACCACCATCACGGCGATCTCCTTCCGCCCACCCGAGGCGGAGTACCACGACCTCCCCGCCGGCCCGTCCGTCCGTGTGCGGCACGCGTACGTCCAGGACGCCGACCGGGACGGCACGGGGACCATCCTGGAGACCTGCGCGTACGGGATCGTGCCGGACGAGGGGTGGGGGCTGGTGCTGCTGACGTCGTGGCGGGCGATGGCCCGGACCGACGAACTGTGCGCGCTGACCGACGACTTGGCCAGGACCGTCACGATCGGGTGAACCCGGACGGGGCAAAGATCATGACACGGTGGCTCAAAGGCTTCGTGAGCGAATCGTGCAGGCCTCATGGGTGGAGCGTGATGAACGTCCCGGTACGGGTGGGATGTCGGAGCGGTGCCGGATTCACTGACGCACAGGTGGCGGAGGGTTCCGAGGCCGCGCACAACTGGGGAGTACGCACTTCGAGTTGCAGGTGGATAACGGTGTGCGCGGTGCGGTCCAGGAGTCAGGACGCGCCTTGAGGGGCTTATGTGCGGCTGATACGGTGCCATGGCTTGACACTCACTTCTGTGCTGGACAGCCCGCCGGTCGCAACCCGGGGTCAGTGGTCGGGAAGTGTGAAGTGTCCATATTGGTAGGCAATTTCTTGGGTGTACGGGGAGCTGTTGCGTGAAGATCCAAGAGCGTACGGGGGCGGGCGCGGGACGTTCCGCGGTTCCGGCTCAACCGTCGGTCGGTGACCGGCTTCCCACTCCTCCTCGCGAGCGCAAACCCGCGCTGGCAGCGTTGGCGGTGCTGTTGATCCTGCTGGGTGCGCTCGGTGCCACGACGCTGGTGCTGCAGGCAGGCGACCGGATCGAGGTCATCGAGCTGACCGGCGACCTCCAGGCAGGCGACTCCATCACCGACGCCAAGATCACCTCCGTGATGGTGAACAAGGACTCGGGCGCCGAGTTCGTGCCCTGGTCGCAGCGCGAGCTCCTCAAGAAGCTCCAGGCCAAGTCCACCCTCTACAAGGGCACGGTCCTCGTCGGCCCGATGTTCGCGACGAAGAACTCCCTTGCACAGGGCAAGGCGACCGTCGGCGTCTCCCTCAAGGAGGGCCAGTACCCGACCGGCCTGAAGGCCGGGGACAACGTCGCCGTGTACCGCGTGGGCAGCAACTCCTCCTCCAGCGGTGGCTCCTCCAGCTCGTCCTCGTCGAACAGCTCGTCCGGTGGGGGCAACTCCCTGCTCGTCGAGCGGGCCGTCGTGGCCGACGTCAAGGACAACGGCAGCGGCGACGTCATCAGCAGCACCAGCCTGCCCGTCACCCTGACCGTCGACGCCTCCGACGCCGCCGCCCTCGCGCAGGCCGCGTCCGACGGGTCGGTCGCCGTCGTCCTCATTCCCGGCAACTAAGAGGCGGCACCCAACCCATGGCCCTCATCGCCCTCGCCGCCGACAAGGGTTCCCCCGGCGTCACCACCGCGGCCGTCGCGCTCGCCGCGGTCTGGCCGCGTCGCGTCCTGCTCGCCGAGACCGACCCGGCGGGTGGTGACCTGGTGTACCGCAGTGCCGCCGCGCACGGCGGGCCGCTGAACCCCAACACCGGCATGCTGTCGATAGCCGCGACCGCCCGCCGCGGCCTCGTACCCGACCAACTCTGGGACCACGTCCAGCCGTTGAGCGGCGGACTCGAAGTGCTCGTCGGACTCGGGATCGCCGAGCAGGCCGCCGGTCTCACCGGTCTGTGGCCCACCCTCGGGCACGCCTTCGCGAGCCTCGCCGACTCCCCGAACGCGCCCGCCGACGTCATCGCCGACTGCGGCCGCATCAGCGGCGACACCCCCGCCGTCGACCTGTTCCCGCACGCCGCCCTGGTCCTGCTGATCAGCCGCACCGAGCCGGAGGCGATCGCCCGCGTCCGCGACCGCGCCCTCGCGCTCGCCAACAAGCTGCACGGCGGCCCCCGCGGCGCCGCGAGCCTCGCCACCCCGCTGATCGGCGTGATCCTGATCGCCGACACCAACAGCGCCGGCAAGATCGCGAGCCAGGTCAACGACATGCTGGTGCACGCCCAGACCGGCGCCCGCGTGGTCGGCACCATCGCCGACGACCCCGCCGGAGCCGACCAGTTGGCCGGACGCAAGCGCGGCCGGCTGGAGAAGTCCCTGCTCATCCGCTCGGCCCGCAAGGTCACCGCGGACCTCTACCAGCAGTACGGCGCCGCCTGGTCCGTACCGACCCATGGCCAGGTCAGCGGCCATGCGGGGGCCGGGGCATGACGGCTGTCGACCACCAGTTGGTCAAGCGGTTCCGGCAGGACGCCGGTGACCGCATCGCCGAACAGCGCCGGCTCGACCAGGCGAACAACGTCACGCCGATGTCCACCGAGGACGAGCGGCAGTACGCGCGCGCGGTCATAGCCCAGATCCTGGAGGAGTACGCCCGCACCGAGATCAACGCCGGGCGCACCCCCCTCGACGCCGAGACCGAGGAGCAGTACGCCGCCGCCGTGCACGCGGCGCTGTTCGGCGTCGGCCGGCTGCAGCCGCTGCTGGACAACCCCGAGGTCGAGAACATCGACATCAACGGGTGCGACCAGGTCTTCGTCGGGTTCGCGGACGGGCGGGAGGTGAAGGGGGAGCCCGTCGCCGAGACGGACGAGGAGCTCATCGAGCTGATCCAGGTGCTCGGCGCGTACTCGGGTCTGTCGTCCCGGCCCTTCGACTCCGCCAACCCCCAGCTCGACCTGCGCCTGCCGGACGGTTCGCGGCTGTCGGCCGTCATGGATGTGGCCCGGCGGCCGGCGCTGTCCATCCGTCGCGCCCGTATGGGCAAGGTCTTCATCTCCGACCTGGTCGGCAACGGCACGCTGGCGCCCGAGGTCGCGCACTTCCTCGCCTGCGCCGTCCGGGCCCGCAAGAACATCATGATCGCGGGTGCGACGAACGCCGGTAAGACGACTCTGCTGCGGGCCCTGGCCAACGAGATCCCGCCGCACGAGCGTCTGATCACCGTCGAGCGCGCGCTGGAGCTCGGGCTCGACACCTTTCCCGAACTCCACCCGAACGTCGTGGCGTTCGAGGAGCGGCTGCCCAACTCCGAGGGACAGGGCGCCATCAGCATGGCGGAGCTGGTGCGCCGGTCGCTGCGTATGAACCCCTCCCGCGTCATCGTCGGTGAGGTCCTCGGTGACGAGATCGTGACCATGCTGAACGCGATGTCGCAGGGCAACGACGGCTCGCTGTCCACGATCCACGCCAACAGCTCCAGCGAGGTCTTCAACCGTATCTCCACCTACGCGCTCCAGGCGTCCGAGCGGCTGCCCATCGAGGCCAGCCAGATGCTGATCGCGGGCGCGGTGAACTTCGTCGTGTTCATCCAGCGGCGCAACAACTACCAGACGGGCGGCCGCCTCCAGCGCATGGTCACCTCGGTCCGCGAGGTCAACGGCGTGGACGGCCGGGTGCTGTCCAGCGAGGTGTTCGCCGAGGCGCCGGACGGCCGGATCGTGCCGCACGCGCCGATCTCGTGCCTGGAGGACCTGATGCAGCACGGCTACCGGCCCACCGGAACGTGGGGGTGAACACGATGACTTCAGTGGCACTCGGGTCGCTCGGCTCCATGGGCGGGCTCTTTTCCACCACCGTCCTGTACTCCATCGGGTCCGGTGTCGCCGTCGGCGGCGGCCTCGCGCTGTTCATGGTCGCCGTACGCGGACTGCCCGTGAAGCCCGACCACGAGAAGCAGAAGGCGGCCGAGCGGGCGAGCGAGCTGATCCGGTTCGCCGGTCAGCGCGGATCGCTGGCCGCCATCATCGGCCTGGTCGTGCTGCTGCTGACCCGCTGGGCGGTCGCCGGGATCGCCGCCGGTGTCCTGGTCTTCTTCTGGGACCGGCTGTTCGGCGGCGCCGCCGAGGAACGGGCCGCCATGCGGCGCGTGGAGGCCCTCGCCTCCTGGACGGAGTCGCTGCGCGACACCATCGCCGGCGCGGTGGGCCTGGAGCAGGCCATCCCCGCGTCTGCGCGTGCCGCGGCCCCGGTCCTGCGTCCGCACCTGGACGCGCTCGTCGACCGGCTCCGCTCCCGCACCCCGCTGCCCGACGCGCTCCAGCAGCTCGCCGACGAGATCAACGACGCGTCCGCCGACATCATCGTCGCGGCCCTCATCCTCAACGCCCGCCTCCGCGGCCCCGGTCTGCGGCAGGTCCTCGGTGCGCTCGCGAAGTCGGCGCGCGAGGAAGTGGACATGCGCCAGCGCGTGATGGCCCAACGGGCCTCCACCCGCCGCTCGGTGCAGATCGTCGTCGCCGTCTCGGTCGCCTTCGTGCTCGGACTGTCCATCTTCAACCGCGAGTTCGTGGCGCCCTACGGCACGGCGGTCGGTCAGCTCGTCCTCGCCTGCGTGTGCGGTCTGTTCGCGCTCGGTTTCTGGTGGCTGCGCAAGCTGTCCACCATCGAGACGCCCGAACGCTTCCTGGTCCGCGACGAGTCCGGGGTGCAGTTCGTCCGGCCGCGGATGCCGGCCCAGTCGCCCGCCCAGCCGGAAGAAGGGGTACGACGGTGAACCTCACCATGCCGGTCGTCGTCGGCGCGGTCCTCGGCCTCGGCGTCTACGTCCTCGTGCGCGCCCTGATGCCGACCAGGCGCAGCGCGGTCTCGCAGGTCGCCCGCATCGACGCCATGCGGGCGCGCGGGGCGGCGTACGAGTCGGCGCGCACCGCACGCGACCAGGGCCGCCTCGGCTCGCTGCGGGCCGAAGTCGGCGAGCGGGTGGCCGAGTTCTATCTGCAGCAGGGCTGGGAGCAGCGCTCGCTGCGGGCGGACCTCGCGGTCCTGGAGCGCAGCTGGGAGAAGTTCCTGGCGACCAAGGTGCTGCTGGCGGTGGCGGGTCTGTTCTTCGGCCCGTTCCTGTTCGCGGTCGTGTGGACGATGGGCTTCGGCCACAGCCCGATCATCCCGGTCTGGCTGGCGCTGATGTTCGGGGCGGTGTTCTTCTTCCTGCCCGACCTGGAGGTACGGCGGGACGCGGCCGAGAAGCGACGCGACCTGAGGCGGGTGATCGGCGCCTATCTGGACCTGGTGTCGATGAGCCTCGCCGGCGGCCGCGGTCTGCCCGAGGCGCTGATGGCGGCGGCCGAGATCTCCGACGGCTGGGCCAACCAGCGCATCCGCAACGCCCTCGCCGACGCCCGTATCACCGGTGTCAGCCAGTGGCAGGCGCTGGGCGCGCTCGGCGAGGAACTGGGCGTCGAGGAGCTCAAGGACCTCTCCGCCTCGCTCGCCCTGGTCGCCGACGACGGTGCCAAGGTCCGCGAGTCCCTCGCCTCCCGCGCGGAGACCATGCGGCACCGCGAACTCGCCGAGATCGAGGGCAGCGCGGGCGAGAAGTCCCAGTCGATGCTCGTGGCCCAGCTGCTGCTGTGCGCCGGCTTCCTGGTGTTCCTGATCTTCCCCGCGGCCATGCGGGTGTTCCAGGTGCAATGACAAGGGCCGGTACCACCGACGCCATCCAGCCGCCGAACCGCTTCTGAGAGGAACAACTCATCATGAACACAAGGAACTTCACCACCGGCATCCCGGCCGTGGACTTCCTGGTCACCTTCCTGCAGGGACGGGTGCAGCGCGCCCGCTCCGGCGAACTGGACCGCGGTGCCTCCGCGGTCGAGTGGGTCATCATCTCCGCGGTCGTCGTGGCGATCGTCGGCGTGGTGGCCGCCATCATCAACGCGGCGCTGAGCGACGGCGCCAACAAGGTCGGCAACTGCATCAAGGGCGCCGACGCGGGCAAGACCTGCTGAACGCCCGTACGAGATCAACGGGGTTGTCGGTGCGCGTACGTCGCTGGGTACGCCGACGGGTGGAGGCCGCCTCCGCCCGCGGCGACTCCGGCATGACCGCGATCGAGTTCGTGCTGCTCACGCCGGTCCTCTTCTTCATGATCTTCGCGACGGTGCAGTTCGCGCTGTACTTCTTCGCCGACCACGTGGCGCAGGCGGCGGCCCAGGCCGGCGCCCGCAAGGCCCGGGCCACGGCTCATGACGAGCCGGGCGGCTGGCGGGGCGAGGCAGGGGACGTGGTGGACAGCTACATCCGCCAACTGGGTCCGCAGCTCGTGCTGTCGCCGGACGTGAAGATGGTGCAGCCGGATCAGAACACGGTGGGCGTGGAGATCACGGCACGGATCCCTACGGTCTTCCCCGGGCTGAACCTGACCGTGCACGCGCAGTCGGAAGGACCGGTGGAGCGGTTCGTGCAGGACAACGGGGGGAACTGATGGACGCCCACAGGGGTGATGACAGCCGGGGCGACGACAGCAGGGCCGACGACAGCAGGGGCGATGACCGGGGACTGTCCACCATCGAGGTGGTGATCCTCGCCCCGGTGATGATCCTGTTCATCCTGGTGCTGGTGGCCTTCGGTCAACTCGTCGACGGCCGTGGCGCTTTGGACGGCGCGGCACGGGACGCCGCCCGCGCGGGCTCGATCCAGAAGGACCACGGCACCGCGATGGCCGAGGCGCGGAAGGCGGCCGAGGCGGACCTCTCGGACGTCTGCTCCGGCCCGGTCTCCGTCGTACAGACCAGCCAGGGCTTCGAGCCGGACACCATCTTCACGGTCGAGGTCAGCTGCCAGGTCCGGGGCCTGGCGATGCTCGGCCTCGACGTCCCCACGACCCTTACCTCCAGTTTCAGTTCGCCCCTGGATCCCTTCCGGAGGACGGCATGAGGAATGCCGTGCGCAACTGGTGGTCCGCGCGCCGGGCGCGGCTCGACGACCGCGGCTCGGGCGCCGGCGCGGTCATCATCTTCGCGCTCGTCTTCCTGTCCCTGTCCGCATTCGTGATCGACGGCGGCCTGTCGATCTCGAAGCGCGAACGGGCCGCCGACATAGCGGAACAGGCGGCCCGTTACGCCGCCCAGGACATCGACCGGGAGGCCCTCTACGACGATGCGGGCGGCCCCGCGCCGATCAACTACCAGGACTGCGACGCCCGGGTGAAGACCTTCGCCCGGCAGATGGACATGTCCGGCGCGGACATCGCCGCGACCCACTGCGTGGCGGCCGACGCAGAACAGGTCCAGGTCGAGGTGCAGTTGACGTACACGCCGGTCTTCACGGGGATGTTCTACGGCGGTGACGTGGTCGTCCACGGGCAGGCGGTGGCGCAGAACGAGGTCGGCTGAGGCGCGGGCTTCAGTGGTGCGGGTGCCCGTGCCCGTGCTTGTGCTCGCGCTGTTCCGGTCCCGGTCCGTCATGAGGGCCGTGTGCCCCACCGCAGGTGTCGGTGGGCTCAGGCGTGGGCGCGGGTTCGGTCTCCGTGGGCGGGGTGACCGGGGGCGTCTCGCCGTCGTCTGGCGGGGGAGTGGTCTCGTCGACGGGCGGCGGACTGGAGGTGGCCGGGGGCGTCGGTTCGCCGCCGGTTCCGTCCGTGGGCGGGGGAGCGGGGTCCGTCTCCTTCGGTACGGTCGTCGGCGTCGGGACGGGCTCACTCGGTGCGGCGGTCGCGGGTACGTCCGTGGAGTCGACGCGGGGCTCCGTTACGGCCGTACCGCCGGCCGCCTTCGTCGCGGCGACCAGGTCCACCGGTACCGAAGTGCCCTCGCCGTCCCCCGACTTGACCCGTCCCTTCTTCACCGACGGCCCCACCGGAGCGTCAGCCACCGGTGTCCGTACCGCCGGTCCGTCCGCCGCCGGGACCCGGCCCGCCGGAGCGGTGGGTGGGCCGCCGTTGCCGAGCACGAGGACGAGTGCTGCGGCACCCGCCACGACCACCCCGGCCGCGGCGGCCACCGGCTTGGCTCCGCCGGTCAGGGCGTGCCGCACCCCGTGCAGCACGCCCTGTGTCCCCGTCGCGGAGCCCGCCGTGGCGAAGGCGAGCAGGTACTTCCCCGCGCCCCCCATCGCCAGCACCAGCAGCGCGGGTCCGACCAGCGCGGGCAGACGGTCGTTGGCGCTCATCAGTGCCGCGAGCCGTGCCCGGCAGTCCTCGCAGCCGTCCACGTGCCCGAGCAGCCGCTCGGACTGGCGCGCCGAGGCCGCCCCGCGCACGTACGCCGGCATCCGCGCCCAGTGCACCTGGCACGCGGGGTCGTCGGGCGCCCCGGTCTGCTCCCGCAGGAACGCCTGCCGCATGCCCTCGCGCGCCCGGTGCAACAGGACGGCGGTCGCCCCCTCCTTGGTGCCGAGCTGCGGCCCGATCGCCGCCAACGGCTGCCCCTCCGCCTCGGCCAGCCACAGCGCCTTCACCCACCGCTCGGGCAGCTGCTCCAGCACCCGTACGACGAGGTCCACGGAGGACACCCGCTCGGCCGGATCGCCGCCCTGCGCGGGCACCTGCGCCTGCTCGTCGCCGTGCGGATCCCGCGGGGTCTCGCGTACGGCGGTGCCGGCGGCGGTCGCGAGATGGCGGACCGTCGTCATCAGGTACGCGGGGACGTTCTCGATCTCGTGCCCCTGAGCAAGGCGGCGCCAGACCCTGAAGTGGGCCTCGGCCACGAGGTCCTCGGCGGCATGGGCGTTGCGGGTGAGCGAGCGGGCGTACGCGACGAGGCGGGGTTGCTGCTCCTCGTAGACGCGGGCGTACGCGGCCGTGGAACCGTCGGGCATGGCGGAACGCTCCAGTTGCTGCCTGCTGGGGGAAGGACGGGGCAGAAGGCTTGTAAGCCTAGATGGCAAAACTTTCAATCAAAGTTTCGCGAGCATCGTAAAGTGACGCACGTCACGCCGGAATCTTCCGTACCGGCGTAATGCAATCGCCACTTGCGTGCTCCAAGAAGTGCAAGGACTCACCGGCACCGCCGCCCGCGCCCGACCCCGACGGAGACCGCTCGTGTACATAGCGCTCGAACAGCCCACCGGCGCCCATCTTCTGACGCCCGACCACGAGGAACTGGCGGTCCCCGTGACCCTCCGCTACAGCTCCGAGGACCCGCTGGCCGTCCACCTCGTCTTCCCCGCCTGGATCTCCCTGGACGAGGAGGAGGTCACCTGGACCTTCGCCCGCGCCCTCCTGGAGGAGGGCCTGGACGCCCCCGCCGGCCTCGGCACGGTCCACGTCCGCCCGTACGGCCCCACCGACACGCTGGTGGAGTTCCGCGCCCCCGAGGGCGTGGCGGTCGTCCGCTTCCGCACGGCGGACCTCCGCCACTTCCTCCACCGCTCGTACACGGTCACGGAGCCCGGCGGTGAACCCCTCCGGCCGGCGCTGGACCGGGGTCTGGCGACGCTGTTCGGGGCGGCGTGAGACCTCAGTCGGCCTGGCTGTGCTCCCTCACTCAGCCTGGCTGTGCCCCTTGCCGCCGCCACCGGCCTGCCCCTCCGGGCGGACCGCGTCCTCGGCCTTCTTCGCCAGGTCGACGTCGAGCTTCCTGAACTCCCGTACGACCGTGTCGGACATGTCGGCCAGGGCGTCCAACTGCTGGCTGATGTCCTCGCGTCCGTCCTCCCAGTTGGACTCGAAGTCACCGAGGGCGTCGTTGACACTGCCGTCGCCGATGTCGTCCCGGTAGGACTCGAAGAGCTTCTTGGTGTGGTTCAGCCGGGTCTTGAGGGAGCGCAACTTGCCCCCGTACTCCTCGAGTTCACTGAGCGGAAGCGCGAGGTCGCTCTTGCCCTTGCCCATGTGTCCGTCCCCCGTTCCGACGATCTCGTAGTCTGGGCGGCACCGTACAACTTAACGATGTTGGCACGAGCGATCGAGAAGACTTCGCGAAACGGGGGAACCGGATCCGTCATGGCCCGCTACATGGAGGCGCTGACCGTCGAGCGCGGAGGTTTCCGGATCAAGGTCCCCGAGTCGTGGTGGGAGTTCGACGTGCGCCCCGAGTCGCGCGACGACTCCATCCGCCGCATGGTGAGCGAACGGGTGCGTCAGCACCCGGAGTTGGCGCCGCACCGGGACACGTACGTCGGCTTTCTGCGGAAGGCGGCGGCGGACGCGTGGAAGTCGGGTGCCCTGTACTGCGGTTGCATGGCGGAGAGCTTCGGCGGCGAGACGCCGATCACGGGCTCGGTGACGGTGTCCCTGGTCGGCGGCCGTACCCGCGACGGCGCGCCCCTGTCCACCGACCCCGCCGCGATCGCCGCGGGCCTCGCGCCCAAGGAGGCCAGGAAGGAGGGCGACTCCTGGCGGAAGGTGACGACGGTCGACATCCCCGGCGTGGGTCCGGCGGCTCGCACCCACGGCATCGAGGACATCGCCGTACCGGACGACTCCCTGGGCCGCACCCTCCGCGCCGTCCTCATGCAGACGTTCATCCCCGTCCCGGGCCAGGAGGGCAAGGTCGCCCTGGTGGCGGGCAGCAGCCAGGTCCTAGACCTGGCCGACTCGTTCTTCGACATCTTCGACGCGATCACATCGACGTTCCGCTTCACGGGTTGATCCGCATCACGCCGGTGGCTCCTTCACCTCGAACGTAAGTGCACGGTAAGTTCGCGTGTGCATACGGGTGTTGACATTGATGTGCGCGTGACGGGGGTTGCGGAATGGCGGGACAGCGGCCACGGGACTGGTATGTCCTGGACCTGGACAAGGACCCGACACCGGGTGACCCGGACCGTGTACGGACGCTCGCCAGAACCCTGCACGAGTTCGCGGAGGACGTCTCCGGCGCCCTGAAGGTCGTCAAGGGCATGGCGGACGACGACGCGACCCTGCAGTGGGCCGGGAAGTCCGCGGAGGTCTTCAAGGACGAGTTCTCCGGTGTCCCGAAGAACCTCAAGAAACTGAAGAAGTCGTACGAGATGTGCGGCGACGCGCTCGCGGCGTACTGGCCGAAGCTGGAGCGGGCGCAGGCACTGGCGGACAAGGCGCTGGCCAAGGGCAGGGAGGCGCAGCACGACCTGTCCTCGGCCAAGTCCCGTCTGGCGTCCGCCGATTCCTGGGTGACCCGGGCCACCAAGGAGGCCGACAAGTACAAGGACGACCCCACCGGAAGCAAGTCCGCCGCCGACAAGCCCGACGAGTCAAAGGTCCGCGCCGCCACCCGCGACGCCCAGGCCGCGAAGTCCGCCCACACCAAGGCCCAGTCCGACGTCACCGACGCCCAGGACGCCCTCTCCGCCGCCAAGAAGATGGCCGAGGACGCCCGCAGGATGCGCGAGGACGCGGCCCGCGAGGCCAAACAGAAGATCGACGACGCCTCCGACGCGGGCATCCAGAACCGCTCGTGGTGGGAGGACGTCGGCGACTGGTTCGAGGACAACTGGGACACGATCGTCACGGTCTGCAAGGTGGTCGTGACGGTCGTCGGCATCATCGCGATGATCATCGGCGGCCCGATCCTGGGCGCGATCGTCCTGGTGGCGGCCCTCGTGGTCCTGGCGGACACCCTCTACAAATACTCCAAGGGCCAGGCGTCCCTGTGGGACGTGGGGTTCGCGGCGCTGGACTGCATACCGGGGGGCAAGGGGATCACTTCGCTGGGGAAGCTGGCGAAGGGGATGAGAGCCTTCGGTAAAACCGGGCTGAAGGGCATGGCCTTCGGTGTTCGGGGGTTCGGCGAGACCGCGCGTGTCCTGGGCCGCCAGATGAAGAAGCTCATCACCCGCGGCGACCCGGTCGACCTGGCCACCGGCGAGCTGGTCATGTCGGCAACCGACGTGCTGTTGGACGGTGTTCTTCCCCTCGTGCTGGAACGCCACCACCGCACGAGCGTCCGCAGTGGCCGTTTCCTGGGGCCTTCCTGGACGTGCACACTCGATCAACGCCTGCTGCTCGACGACTCCGGCGTGCGGCTCGCCGTGGACGACGGCATGGTGCTGCATTACCCGGTGCCGGATCCGGAAGTTCCCGTACTGCCGGTGGAAGGCCCCGCATGGCCTCTGAGTTGGGATGGCGACGGCGGACTCGCCGTGCACCATCCGGAGACGGGTCGCACGTTGCGTTTCCGGCCGCTGCCCGACCACACGTCGGCCGAGCTTCCGCTGTCGACGATCAGTGACCGGAACGGCAACACCGTCACCGTGACCTATCGGGCGGACGGAACGCCCGCGGAGATCATCCATCACGGCGGCTACCGCATAGGAGTGACCTGCGAGAAGGGCAGGATCACGGAACTGGTCCTGCACAGTCACCCCGAACGGCCGACCCTGGTCCGCTACGGCTACGACGACCACGGCAATCTCTCGGCCGTCCACAACTCCTCAGGACTGCCCCTGCGGTTCGCCTATGACGACCACCGGCGCCTCACGCGCTGGGAGGACCGCAACCGCGTCTGGTACAGCTTCGAGTACGACAACGCCGGCCGCTGCGTGGCCGGCCACGGCATGGACGGATTCCTTTCCTACACCTTCGCGTACGACGAGGAAGCTCACCGCACCGTAGCGGTCGACTCGTTGGGTCATGCCACGCACTACCAGTTCAATGACGCCTACCAACTCGTTGAGGAAACAGACGAGTTCGGCCACAGGGTCACACAGGAGTGGGACCACCGGGACCGTCTGCTGCGCCGCACCGACCAACTGGGCCGCTCGCTGAGCATGGAGTGGGACGAGGCGGGCCGTCTCACCGCCGTCGAGCTGCCCGACGGCTCGGTCTCCACCACCCGCTACAACGACCTCGGCCTGCCGGAGGAGATCACCGAGTACGACGGTGCCGTCCTGCGACAGCAGTGGGACGAGCGCGGCAACTGCACCGCGCTGACGACCGCCGACGGGGCGACCACTGTCTTCACCCGCGAACCGACGGGTGCCCTGGCCACGCTGACCGACGCGACGGGCGCCGTGTACCGCTTCACCAACAACCGTGCCGGACAACCGACTTCTGCCACAGATCCGCTCGGGGCGACCTCCACCTACTCCTACGACCCGTTCGGCCGGTGTATAGCCGTCGTGGACCCGCTGGGAGGCCGGACCCTGCGAACCTGGTCCCCCGAGGGACTGCTGACCTCGACAACCGGCGCCGACGGCAGTGTGGAGAGCTGGACCTATGACGGCGAGGGCAATCAACTCACCCACACCGACGCGCTGGGCCGAACGACCACCTTCGCCTACGGCCCCTTCGACCTGCTCACCTCGCGCACGACGCCGGACGGCGTACGCCACAGCTTCCGGCACGACACGGAACTGAGGCTGACCCAGGTGACCGGCCCGCGCGGACTCACCTGGGACTACCGCTACGACGCGGTGGGCAACCTGGTGTCCGAGACCGACTTCGACGGCCGCACCCTCTCCTACACCTACGATCCGGCCCGCCAGTTGCTCAGCCGTACGAACGCCGTCGGGCAGACGGCCGAGTTCGCCTACGACGAGGTCGGCAACCAGATCAGGGCGACGTTGGACGGCAGGGCGACCACGTACTCCCACGACCGCGCCGGTCGGCTCGTCCAGGCCGTGGGCCCGGAAGCCACCCTCGTGTACGAGTACGACCGCGGTGGCCGTATCACCGCCGAGGCCGTCGACGGCAGGGTCCTTGCCACGGGATACGACGTCCTCGGCCGCCCGGTGAGCAGGACCACCCCGAGCGGTGCCGTCGCAACGTACGGGTACGACGCGGCAGGCCACCGTACGGCGCTCAGGGCCGGCGATCGCACCCTGGCCTTCGCGTACGACCACCTCGGCCGAGAGACGACCAGGTGGACCGACACCGGCCTCACACTCGCCCTTGACTGGGATGCCGGGGACCGACTCACCACGCAGCGGCTCACCTCGCCCACCAGCCCGCGCCCTCTCGCGCACCGCAGCTACACGTACAGGCCGGACGGCCACGTGACCACGCTCGATGACCGAACGGCAGGACGCCGCACGTTCGAACTCGACAGCGCGGGACGCGTCCTCACCGTACGCGCGCAAGGCTGGACGGAGTCGTACGCCTACGACGAGCAGGGAAACCAGACACGCGCCGCCTGGCCGGATCGCTTCTCCACGCAGGAGGGGCGTGGCGAGCGCGTTCACCAGGGCAACCGCGTCCTACGTGCCGGCGGCGTTCACTACGAGTACGACGCCGCCGGGCGGGTGGTGCTGCGCCGTCGCACACGGCTGTCACGCAAACCCGACATCTGGCGCTACACCTGGGACGCCGACGACCGGCTCACCTCGGTGGTCACCCCCGACGGCACGGTCTGGCGCTATGTGTACGACCCACTGGGCCGCCGAGTCGCCAAGCGACGTCTGAGCCCGGACGGCCGGAGCGTGACAGAGGAGACCCGCTTCACCTGGGACGGTCCGCACCTCGTGGAGCAGACCACGGTAAGCACAGACTCCGCCGAGGTGTCCACCCTGACCTGGGAACGCGACGGCGCCCGACCACTCACCCAGACGCAGCGCACCACGCTCGCCGACGCGCCCCAGGACGTCGTCGACGAGCGGTTCTTCGCCATCGTCACCGACCTCGTGGGGACGCCGACCGAACTCGTCACCGACAACGGTGACATCGCCTGGCGCTCCGATGCCACGCTCTGGGGCCTGACGGCGCTGGACGGGGCGTACGACACGTCCACACCCCTGCGCTTTCCCGGCCAGTACTTCGACCCCGAGACTCTGCTCCACTACAACTTCTTCCGGTACTACGACCCGGTCGCCGCGGCTTACATCAGCGCCGACCCTCTCGGCTTGGAGGCGGGCCCGAACCCACGCGCCTACGTACCGAACCCGCTGTCGTGGCTCGACTACCTGGGCCTTCTCACCTGTGCCGAGAACGCCGACCTGCTGGCGAAGAACCTGGCGCGGGAGGGCCGGGCCAAGAGCGCGGGTGAGGCTGCCGCCCACCTCGTGCCGTCGGGCATGAAACGAAACGGGGCGGCCCAGGCCAGGGCCCTGCTGGAGAAGTACGGCGTCGACATCAACGACGCGGTCAACGGGGTTCCGCTGGGGCATCCACGGCCGCACAACTTCACGCATCGGAAGATGTTCCTCCAGCGCCTGAACAACCATCTGCAAGACGTGGCGGACGTGATGAAGAACGACGGCTACGGAGCGCGCGCCATCCGTGGTGCCCTGCGTCGGGAACTGCGTTCCATCGGGCAGCAGGTCGAGAGAGAGCTGGCAAGCGGGCAGCCATCAGCGAACGCGGTCTGGACAGCCCCATGATGGACCGAGCCGACGTGACGACGGATACGGATGGTGACGCAATGGCGCAGCAGGCCGAGAAGGCTCTTTCGGTGTATCGGCTCCTGCCGAGCATGAACGAATACCAAGGGCTGCATCTCAACAGCGACGATGTGCAGCACCTTATGCGCTGGCAACGCAGTGGAGCCGAGGCGGACCGGCCCACTCGATTGCGTGCCGAATGGCTGGGGGAGCGGCGCTGGCCCAAGAGTGAATTTCCCTCGGGCCGTGCAGGTGCTCCCCTGCTCAGCCGCGGTCTTGTCGAGGGCTTCGGAGAGGGGTTGCAGGCAGCAGGGAGTTTCATCCCCGTCGATATTGACGGCGCCAAGGACGACGAGTACTTCCTCTACCTGGTGGAGCAGGTGGTCGACTGTCTGGACCTGCGCAGGTCGTCCAAGCCGAAGAAAATGGGCGGGGAGGTCAAGAAGGCGGTTTACCGCCCGGAAGCGTTGCCGGCCCATCTCCCGGCCTTCCGCCTCCCACAGTTTCCTCGCGCCGTCCAGTGGAACGGCTGGGCGGCCGAGCGGCTGGTGGAGCTCACAGGGGATCAGATCGAGGCCCGTCTGACCTGGTCACAGGACCCGTCGGCGAAGGTTCATCCCGATCCGTGGGGTCTTTGATGTGACGTGAGCGAGTCGCTTCGTGGTTCACCGTTCTTCCTGCGGACCTATGTCGAGATGACTGGTGGAGGCGGGGCCGCTTCCGGTGACAGGGCGCTCCATGCGACCAGTTCAGACGATCTGTTCGCCGAGGACTCGGCCTGATCCGGCGCGTGTCCTCGGCGACGTGGAGTCGGTCGTCAGCGGTTGATCGCCTGGATCTCCTGGACGTTCATGTCCTGGGTCGTGTCGAAGGTGCCGTCGGGGAGGTCGCCCCTGGCGCCGCCTGTGCCCTCCCAGGAGATCTGCCAGGTGATGCTGGCCTTCAGGTGGTACGGCGTGCCGTTGGTGGCCTTGAGGTAGGTGATGCCGCAGGGCGGGGTCTTGTCCGAGTCGCCCGGCTTGTACGGCGTGCCGATCGAGCCGTCGTCGTTGATGGTGCAGTCGCC
>NZ_JBEXPK010000054.1:0-54111 GCF_040612015.1 Streptomyces sp. NPDC006476
ACCAGCGTCAGGTGGACTGGCAGTTCACCAACCACGACGCACGCATCAAACTGCGCCACCTCTACCCCAGAAATTAGCTGCGACAATCTACTAGTGAGCCACGACCTCGGGGTCGTCGCCCGGATGGCCGATGAGGTGAGCGTGCTGCGCGCGGGCCGGGTCGTGGAGGCGGCGCCCACGCGAACCCTCTTCTCCGGAGCCCAACACGCCTACACCAAGCGGCTGTTGGCGAGCGTGCCGCGCCTGACCGACGACGGTCTCGCCCTCGTGGGGGACGACGGTGAGCGCGAGGTCCGCGCCAGAGCCGTGGTGGCGGCGGACGCTCCGGTGGCGGTCTCGGCCGCGGACGTCACCGTCGACTACGGGTCGGCGCGTGCCGTCCACGGCGTCTCCTTCGACGTCCGGCGCGGCGAGATCGTCGCCCTGGTGGGGGAGTCGGGCAGCGGGAAGTCCACCCTCGCCTGGTCCCTCGCCGGTCTGCGCGCTCCTTCCGGCGGGACGATGACCCACGGCTCCGGTGATCTGGCCAAGCCCGCACGTCAACGACCGACAGCGCTACGGCGTTTGGTGCAGTTGGTGTTCCAGAACGCCGACACCTCCCTCAACCCGCGCCGCACGGTCGGCGACGCGATCCGCCGTCCCCTGCGCTTCTTCGGCACCGCCCCCGACCGGCAGACGGCCGCCGCACGCGCCCTCGACCTCGTGCGGGACGTACGCCTCGACCCGTCGCTCGCCGCCCGGCTGCCCGCCCAGCTCTCCGGCGGCCAGCGTCAACGGATCGGTATCGCACGGGCGTTGGCAGGGGAGCCGGACGTGCTGATCGCCGACGAGATCACCACCGCCCTGGACGTCTCCGTGCAGGCCGAGGTGCTGCGGCTGCTCGACGACCTGCGCCGGGAACGGCAGTTGGCCTGTCTGTTCATCAGCCACGACCTGGCCGTCGTACGGGGCATCGCCGACCGCGTGCTCGTGCTGCGGCAGGGTGTGGTGGTGGAGGAGGGTCCCACCGAGGCCGTCTTCGGCGACCCGGCCCACCCCTACACCCGCGAACTGATGGCGGCGGCGCTCGAACCCGATCCCGACGCCGAGCCGTTCGTGGCAAAGGCGCCCGACTGGCTCGACGCGGCCGAACCCGGCGACCTGTGGGCCGACCACGGCGACGGCCACCGGGCTCGCCGCTGGCTTCCGGCCAACACCCCTCTCCCCGAAGGAGTTTCGTGAAGTACCGAGAGCGGTTCGAGCGCCAGGTCGTGCGTGAGGACGTCTGGATCCCCACCCGCGACGGCAGGGTCCGCCTGCACGCCCGTGTCTGGCGCCCCGCCGACGCCGAGGCCGACCCGGTGCCCGCGCTGCTCGAATACCTCCCGTACCGCAAGAGCGACTGGACCGCTCCGCGCGACGCCCAGCGCCACCCCTGGTACGCGGGTCACGGCTACGCCTCCGTCCGCGTGGACATCCGTGGCCACGGCGACAGTGAGGGCGTACCGGGCGACGAGTACGACGCCCAGGAGCTGGCGGACGGCGTCGACGTCGTCAACTGGCTGGCCGCGCAGCCCTGGTGCACCGGCAAGGTCGGCATGTTCGGCATCTCCTGGGGCGGCTTCAACTCTCTCCAGATCGCCGCCCTGGCCCCCGAACCCCTCAAGGCGATCGTCACCGTCTGCTCCACCGACGACCGCTACGACAACGACGTGCACTACACCGGCGGCGCCGTCCTCGGCATCGACATGCTCGCCTGGGCCGGCACCATGCTCGCCTTCGCCGCCCGCCCGCCCGACCCGGCGAACGTCGGCGCCGACCGCTGGCTGCCGATGTGGCGCGAACGCCTCGACGCCCTCGAACCGTTCCTGCACACCTGGCTGGCCCACCAGCAGCGCGACGACTACTGGCGGCACGGCAGCGTCTGCGAGGACTACGGCGCGATCGGCGCGGCCGTCCTCGCGGTGGGCGGCTGGAACGATCCGTATCGCGACACGGTGCTGCGGTTGGTGGAACACCTTCCCGCCGACCGGGTACGAGGGTTGATCGGCCCCTGGTCCCACCAGTACCCGGACCGCGGACTTCCGCCCGGCCCGGCGATCGGCTTCCTCCAGGAAACCCTGCGCTGGTGGGACCACTGGCTGAAGGGCGCGGACACCGGGGTCATGCGGGAGCCGCTCCTGCGCGCCTGGGTCAACGATCCGGTCCGGCCCGCCACTTCGTACGACGTCATGCCGGGCCGTTGGGTCGGCGACATGAACTGGCCCTCGCCACACGTGACGTGGCAGGAGCGCCCGCTTGCTGCGGAGGGCGCACCGCCCCTCGTCGTCCGCTCTCCACAGCACACCGGCATCGACGCCGGCCGTTTCTTCCCCTTCGGCAACGCGAGCGACCTGCCGCCGGACCAGCGGGAGGAGGACGGCCGTTCGGTCTGCCTCGACTCGGGGCCCCTGACCGAACGCGTCGAGATCCTCGGCCGCCCTCGGGTCCGGCTCAGCCTGGACAGCGCCACTGCGCGCGCCCATGTGATCGCCCGCCTTTGCGACGTGGCCCCCGACGGCTCGTCCACCCTCGTCACCCGGGGCGTGCTCAACCTGCTCGCCCGGCACGGACGGGACAAGGCGGTCGCATGGACGCCGGGGAGCGTCGAGGACGTCGAGTTCGAACTGAGCGCCGTCGGGTACGCCTTCCCGCCCGGCCACCGCATCCGGGTCGCCGTGTCCGACACGTACTGGCCCTGGGTGTGGCCGCACGGCGAACGCGGGAAGCTGACTCTGCTGCCCGCGCACAGCGCCCTCCTGCTGCCGGTGCGGACGGCCGGAGAAGAGCCGCCGATCCGCTTCGAGGAACCCGAGCAGGCGGTACCGCTTCCGGTGACGTACGACGTCCCTGGCGAGCCGGGGCCCGAGCGGCTGGTCAGCCACGACGTGGCGGCAGGGGAGTGGACCCTGGAGGTCGACCCGCGTTACGGCGGCTCCCGCACCTACCCCGACGGCCTGCGATACGAGGAGAGCGCTCGGGAGACGTACCGTATCCGCGGCGACGACCCACTGTCGGCCTCGGCCGTCTCGGCGTGGACGATCCGGCTCAGCCGCGGCGAGGAATGGGATGCCGAGGTCGTCGCACGGACGGAACTGCGGGCCACGGCGGCGGAGTTCGTCATGGACAGTCACCTTGAGGCACGGGCGAACGGAGAGACAGTGGCCAAGCGCGCATGGCACCGGACCACCCCGAGGACGTCGGGATGAAGGCCGAGGATGTGGGGACGAAGGCCGAGAAGAGCCCGCGCCGTGCCGTGGCCGCCGCCGACCGCACCCGGCAGCCCACCGAGGTGCGCCGCCGGCTCATCGTCGAGGCGGCTGTTCCGCTGATCGCGGAGCGCGGGTACGCCTCGGTCGGAGTCCGGGACGTCGCCGCCGCGGCCGGGGTGTCGGTCGGCACGGTCACCTACCACTTCGGCAGCGTCCAGGAGATCCTCTCCGAGGCGATGGTGCTGCAGATCGAGCGGTACTACACCGCCCTCAGCGAGGCCGCCGACCGGGCGACCAGCGGTGCGGAGGGACTGCGGCTCCTTGTCGATGCGCTGTTCACCGAGGACACCGACCGCCACTGGCGGATGTGGTTCGAGTACTGGAACGTCGGCGAGCACCATCCCGATCCGGCGTTCTCCCGCGGCCAGGACCGACGCTACGAGAGTTGGTACCAGCAGATCCGCACGCTGGCCGAACGAGGACTCGCCGACGGTGAGTTCACCTGCGATGACCTGGACGGCTTCACAGCCCGCTTCGCCGCCCTCGCCGACGGCCTGGCCCTGCAACGGCTGCGGCAGGCTCCGCCGCTGGCCACAGAGGACGCCCGCCGCCATCTGAACCACTTGATCGACACGGAACTGCGCCGACGGAACTGAGCCCGAACCTGACGGAGACCCCGGAAACACACGGTCCTCGGGTGAGACGGCCCGGGGACCGCAGCCTCCTGTCGTTGTCGTGGATCGCCCACGGGAGCTGCGGCAGGCCTATCGGTAGGGTCGGGGTTGTCTTGGCGGAGGTCGGCCGACACGAACAGGGACAATTCTCAACGGAAGGTGCGCCTGCCCTTCCTCGGGGGCTCCTGACCGCCCAGTGATCAAGGAGGGCCGGATGAGTCCACGTTCCGGCGACGGGCCCGCCGTCTCCCGTCGGGAGTTCGACGCACTCTTCGATGCGGTCCGCACGTGGGGACGCTGGTCCCCGGCCGAGCGCGGCGCCTTCAACCGGGTCACCCCGGACCACGTGCTGCGGGCCGTGGCGCGGGTGCGGACGGGCACGGTCGTCCCGCTGGGGCTGCCCTGGAACACCCGGCCGGGCCCCGACAACCGCAAGCCCGCGCTGCACCACATGACCGATCTCGGTGACGTGGAGGCGCCGGAACCCTCCACCCACAAGGACTTCATCGCCGCCGACTACCACGGCAAGGGCATCAGCCATCTCGACGCCCTGTGCCACATCGCCTACCGGGGGCGGCTCTACGACGGCCGTACGGCGCACGAGGTCGTCGATGCCGCGGGCGCCCGCTTCGGCGCGGTGTCGGCGCTCGGCCCCCTCGTCACGAGGGGGGTTCTCCTCGATCTGCCCGCCGTCCTCAAAACCCGCTGGCTGGAGCCGGGGCGACCGGTGCACGCCGAGGACATCGTCGCCGCGGAGAAGGCGCTCGGTGTGACGATCGGCGAGGGCGACGCGGTACTGCTGCGCTCCGGACACGTCCGGCGCCGCGAGGAACTCGGTGCCTGGGACCCGGACACGGCCAGCGCGGGCTTTCATGTGGACGCCCTGCCGCTGCTGGCCGAGCGCGGCATCGCGCTGCTCGGTGGGGACGGCGACAGTGACGTACGGCCCTCCCCCGTGGACGGTGTGCACTCGCCGGTCCATGCCCTGGCCGTCGCCGCCATGGGGGTGCCGCTGCTGGACAACCTCGACCTGGAATCGCTGTCCGCCGAGACCGCGAAGGCGGGTCGGCACGATTTCCTACTCGTCGTGGCGCCGCTGAACGTCCCGGGCGGGACGGGCTCGCCCGTCAACCCCGTCGCGGTCCTCTGAACCGATCAGTCCGGTCGGTGGTTGGAGAGACCTTGCGCACAGTGACTCGCGCTTCCGATGCTCGTATCCTCTTCCATATCCGACATGTCTCAAGATCTGACTGTCGAAGGCGCGAGTGAGGCGGAGCGTGGTTCGGGCAGGCGGAGATCCGATACCGACAGGGCGTACGTCAGGCGGCACGGGGCCCGCGGGTTTCCGTGAGCGGTTCCTGCAGGGTGAGCCGGTCGAGACGGGGGTGCGCGCGTCGATCCTGGCTTCCTGGCGGCGCTGCCGGCTGCTGGGGCTGTCGCCGGACCAGACCGACCTTCCCTTCCGGGAGGACTTCGAGCCGGACGGACGGATCGTCCGCGCGGCCGCTCCGGTGCTCGACCGGCTGCAGGCGACGTTCGCCGGCAGCGCGATGAACATCTCCCTCGCCGATGCCGACGGGACGGTGCTCATGCGCCGTTTCGGAGAGGCATCGCTGGCCAGAGCCCTTCCGTCCATCCAGAGCGTCCCCGGATTCGTGTTCGCCGAGCAGGTCGCCGGCACCAACGGCATCGGTCTCGCCCTGGCGGAGCGCCGGCCCATCCGGGTCTTCGGCGCCGAGCACTTCGCCGAGCGCTCCCAGGCAAGCGCCTGCCGCGCGCTGCCCGTCCGCGACCCGCTCAGTGGCCGCATCGAGGGCGTCCTGTGCCTGGGATATCCGCGCAGCGTCGAGAACCCGGCGCTGGACGCCGTGATACGCAAGGCGGCCGAGACCATCGAGCAGGGGCTGCTGGCGCAGAGTTCCGCGCGTGAGCGTGCTCTGCTGCAGGCGTACCTGGACAGCGGGGCGGAGGCTGCCGCAGGCACACGGCACCGTGTCGGGGTTCGGGAACTGGCCGTGGAGATGAGGCCCCGCGACCGGGGAATCGTCATGGAGAAGGCCGCCGAGCTGATCGCCCGGGCGCAGCGGGCCTGTGTCGACGTGCCCCTGCCCGACGGCGGTCGGGTCACGCTCGTGAGCCGGCCGGTGACGAGTGCCTCCGGAGTGGAGGGCTTCGTCATCGAAGCCGTTCTCCCCGGTCCCTCACCGCGCGGGCCCCTCGCCCTCCCGCGTCAGATCCACGAGCCGCTGGCCCTCCCGGTGGAGACTGCCGTCGCGACGTCCCTCCCGCTCTCCGGGGCCGTTCCCGCCATGGCACCCGCACAGCCGTCCGCACCCTCGTCGTCGGGGCTTCTCGCCGACACGGTGCACGGCCCTGTCGCCGTGGGCGCCGAGGGCGTCACAGGACCCGACGGCACGCCTGACGGGAACTTCGGCCCCACGCCCCCGGCGAGAGGCCTCGTGATGGTGGGGGAGCCGCACGTGGGGACGTACGCCCTCGCCGCGCGCCGCCGTCTGGAACTGCTGTCCGAGGCCGGTGTCCGCATCGGCACCACGCTGGATGTGCGCGGTACCGCCCGGGAACTCGCCGAGGCGGCGGTGCCCCACCTGGCCGACTACGTCACCGTCGACCTGCCCGAGGCCGTGCTGCGCGGCGAGGAGTCCGCCGATCCCCGCAGCGACCTGCGCCGTACGGTGGTCCACGGCATCCGCGACGACTGTCCCTTCCAGCCGGTCGGCAAGCAGATCAACTACGGTCCCGCGATGCCGCAGTCGCGCTGTCTGGCGAGCGGCCGGGCCGTGCTGGAACCGGACCTGAAGGCCGCCGCGGGCTGGTTCACGCAGGACGCGGAGCACTCCGCTCAGCTGCTGAGCCACGTCCACTCCCTCATCGCGGTACCCCTGGTCGCCCGCGGCGTCGTCCTGGGCGTGGTCGGCCTCTACCGCGCGCAGGGCTCCCCACCGTTCGGGGACGACGACCGGTCGCTGGCCCAGGAACTCGCCGCTCGTGCCGCGCTGTCCATCGACAACGCCCGGCGCTACACCCGCGAGCGCACCATGGTCCTGGCCCTGCAGCGCAGCCTGCTCCCGCAGGTGGTGCCGGACCAGGACGCCGTCGAGGTCGCCCACCGCTACCTGCCCGCCGAATCCGACGTCGGAGGGGACTGGTACGACGTCATCCCCCTGTCCGGCACCCGGGTCGGTCTCTTCGTCGGTGACGTCGTCGGCCACGGCATGCTCTCGGCCGCCACCATGGGGCGGCTGCACACCGCCGCCCGCAGTTTCGCCGAACTCGACTTCCCCCCGGAGGAGGTCCTCACCCACCTCGACAGACTCGTGGGGCGCCTGGACCGCGAGGACCCCGGCGCGGTGGACGCGGGCATCATCGGCGCGACCTGTCTCTACGCCGTCTACGACCCGACCACACAGCGGTGCACCATGGCCCGCGCCGGCCATCCCCCGCCCGCTCTGGTCCGGCCCGACGGCACCGTGTGGTTCCCCGACCTGCCCGCCGGACCCCCGCTCGGTCTCGGCGGTCTGCCGTTCGAAGCCACCGAGTTCGAGCTTCCCGAGAACAGCCAGGTGGTCCTCTACACCGACGGGCTCATCGAGGACCGGCACCGCGACGTCGACGTGGTCCTCGAAGAGCTGCGCGTCACCCTGGCCCGGGCGGCGGGCACGCCCGACGAGACCTGCGATGCGGTGCTCGACACCGTGGCTCCCGCTCATCCCTACGACGACATCGCCCTGCTCGTCGCCCGCACCCACGCGCTGGATCCCCGACGGATCGCCACCTGGGACCTGCCCGCGGATCCGGCACGGGTCAGCGACGTCCGTGCCGCCGCCACCCGGCAACTGGCCGACTGGGGACTCGACGAGGCCGCGTTCGCCGCCGAACTGGTGCTCAGCGAGCTGGTCACCAACGCGATCCGGCACGGTTCCGGGCCGATCCGGGTACGCCTGCTCCACGACCGCTCCCTGATCTGCGAGGTCTCCGACACCAGCAACACGGCCCCGCACCTGAGGCAGGCGGCCGGCACCGACGAGGGGGGCCGCGGCCTGTTCCTCGTCGCGCAGCTGACACGGAGCTGGGGCACGCGCTACACCCGGCAGGGCAAGGTCATCTGGGCCGAATGCGGGCTCGAGGGGCCGTGAGCCCCGTCCGGCGATCGACTGCTCCGTTGGGGGTACAGACAGGGGCAGGACATCGGAAAATATCTGGTATGTGCGGCTAACATCACTGATGCACATCGGGCAGAACACACCAGGTCCAACCCCGGAGAGGTCCGTGCACGAGGCCCGCGACACCTCTGCGCCCGCGGTTCCGCCCCACGGGGCGGAACCTCTGGTCCGTGTCCGCGGACTCACCAAGAGCTTCGGGGCGACCCTCGCGCTCGCCGGGGTCAACCTCGATGTCCGCGCCGGCAGCGTCCTCGCCCTTCTCGGTCCCAACGGAGCGGGGAAGTCCACCCTCATCAAGGTGCTCGCCGGCGTCCACCACGCCGACTCGGGGCGGGTCACCGTGGCCGGTCACCCGCTCGGGACTCACGCCGCGTCCCGGCACATGTCCTTCATCCACCAGGACCTCGGCCTGGTGGACTGGATGACGGCGGCCGAGAACATCGCCCTGACCGCCGGGTATCCGCGCCGCGCCGGACTGATCTCCTGGCGGCGCACCCGGGAACACTGCGCCGAGGCCCTGCGGGTCGTCGCCGGGCACCTCGACCCCGACGCGCCGGTCGCCGGCCTCGCCCCGGCCGAGCGATCGCTCGTCGCCGTGGCACGAGCCCTGGCGGCACGGGCGCAACTCATCGTCCTCGACGAGCCGACCGCCCGCCTGCCCGCCGCGGACTGCGCCCGGCTGTTCCACGTCCTGCACACCCTGCGCGAGCGGGGCCACGCCATCCTCTACGTCACCCATCGCCTGGACGAGGTGTACGAGGTCGCCGACACCGTCGCCGTGCTGCGCGACGGACGCCTGGTCAGCCACGGCTCGTCGGCGAGCCACGGTCCCGCCCGCCTGGTGCGCGACATCACCGGCGGGGAACCGACCGACCACCGCCCCTTCACCGCCCCGCCCGGCGGCCCGGCCGTGCTGACCCTGGAGGGAGTGCGCACCGCCGCCACGGGCCCGGTCGCGCTGGAGCTCGGAGAGGGGGAAGTGCTCGGTCTGGTGGGACTCACGGGCGCCGGGCACATGGACCTCGCCCGAGCCCTCGCCGGCAGCCGCCCCCTCCTCGCCGGACGGGCCCTCCTCGGCGGTCGCCCGTACCGTCCCCGTACGGTCGCCGAGGCCGTCGGGCACGGCGTCGCCCTCGTGCCCGGCGACAGACAGCGGGAGGGCTGCCTCGCCGGGCTGACCGTACGGGAGAACCTCCTGGCCAATCCTCGCGCGGGGGGCCTGTCGGCGCCGCGCTGGATCAGCCCCCGCCGCGAACGCGCCGAGGCCGGCGCGCTGATCGAACGGTTCTCGGTGCGTCCCCGTGACAGCGAGGCCACCATCGCCACCCTGTCCGGGGGGAACCAGCAGAAGGTCATGATCGGCCGATGGCTGCGGCTGGGCCTGCGCCTGCTGATCCTCGAGGACCCGACGGCGAGCGTGGACATCGGTGCCAAAGCCGCGATCCACCGCCTGCTCGACGAGGCACGCGCGGCCGGTCTCGCGGTCCTCCTCGTCTCCAGCGACTTCGAGGAGGTCGCCGGCGTGTGCCGACGCGCCCTGGTCTTCGTCCGCGGATCCATGACGGCCGAGCTGACCGGTCCGGCCCTCACGGTCACCGAGCTCACCAGGGCGGCGTCGGCCCTGCCCTCCTCCGGAACCACGGCGACCTCGTGACCGGCGCCCCCATTCCGTCCGCGCCCCCGCCACGGCGGCGTCGCCCGGATGCACCGAGGCGACCGGCCCGACCGCACGGCCGGAGCGGGCAGCTCATCGGCGCCTACGGCCTCCTGGCTCTCACCGCCCTGCTCTTCCTGATCTTCTCCCTCACCCTGCCCCGCACCTTTCCCACGCGGGACACCGTCGACTCGATCCTGTCCAACCAGTCGATCCCGGCCGTCCTCGCGCTCGCCGCCATGGTCCCCATCGTGACCGGCGCGTTCGACCTCTCCATCGGCTACGGTCTCGGCCTGGCGCACGTCATGGTGATGCAGCTCGTCGTTGCCGACGGGTGGCCCTGGCCGCTCGCCTGCCTCACGGTGATCGCCGGAGGCGGTGTCGTGGGCGTCCTCAACGGTCTCGTCGTCGAATTCGGACGGATCGACTCGTTCATCGCCACCCTCGGAACCGGCAGCATGATGTACGCGATGACCGGCTGGATCACCGGCGGCAGCCGGATCGTCCCCGGCCCGCGGGGACTGCCGCCCGCCTTCACCGACTTGTACGACTCCACGTTCCTCGGCCTGCCGGTTCCCGCCTTCTACGTGCTCGCCCTCACGGCCGTCCTCTGGCTGGTTCTGGAACGGCTGCCGCTCGGCAGGTACCTGTACGTCGTCGGGTCGAACCCGCGCGCCGCCGACCTGGTCGGCATCCCGACCCGCCGGTACACCGTCTACGCCTTCGCCGCGTCGGGACTGATCGTCGGCTTCGACGGCGTGCTGCTCGCGGCCCAGCAGGAGATCGGCAATCCCAGCGTCGGCCTCGACTACCTGCTGCCCGCGTTCGTCGGCGCCCTCCTCGGCTCCACCGCCATCAAACCCGGCCGGCCCAACGCCCTGGGCACCCTCGTCGCCGTCGCTGTCCTGGCCGTGGGCCTCACCGGCATCGCCCAGATGGGCGGTGATTTCTGGACGGTCCCGCTGTTCTACGGCGGCACGCTGCTCCTCGCCGTCGGGCTGGCCGGTTACTCCGCCCGTCGCCGGCTGCGCACCGGCGCGGTCGTCGCCCGCGACTCGCCGGCCGTGACACAGGAAGACGGCACACGGGGCAGCCCTCCATGACCCACGCCTCGGGCACCGCCGTCGTGCCCGGGCGGAATCCTCGGCAAGGAACTTCCGTGCACCGCAACCGCACCACCACCCCCACCGTCCGCAACGCGCGGTCCACCGTCACCGCATTGGCGGCCGCGGTCGTCGTGCTGGCCGGCTGTGAACGCGGCTCGTCGAGCGGCCCGGCGCACTCCGCCTCGGGCCCGAGCGGCTGCCCCACGGTCCAGGCCAGGGCCCAGGCGGCCGTCAGCCGGGCGGAGCGGACCGACATCCCCTGGAACGGACCGACCCGCGGTCCCACCGCCGTGGCCGGCAGGACCATCGTCTACGTCGCCCAGACCATGACCAATCCGGGAGTCGCGGGCGCCGCGGAGGGTGTGCGGGAAGCCGCACGGGTCATCGGCTGGGACGTCCGGGTGATCGACGGCGGCGGCACCCCCGCCGGTATCCAGGCGGCGATGAGCGAGGCCGTCGACGTCAGGCCCTCGGGCATCGTCATCGGGGGCTTCGACCCCGGCTCGACCTCGCAGCAGGTGGCGCGCGCGAACGCGGCAGGCATCCCGCTCATCGGCTGGCACGCGGTCGCCTCCCCCGGCCCCAGCCGGCGCCCCAGGCTCTTCACCAACGTCACCACCAAGGTCGAGGAGGTCGCCAGAGCCAGCGGGCAGTGGGTCATCTCCAGCTCCCACGGCACCGCCGGGGCCGTGGTCTTCACCGACGCCTCGATTCCCTTCGCCAAGTACAAGTCCGACCTGATCAGGAAGGAGCTGGCCACCTGCGCGGGCGTGCGGCTGCTGGCGTACGAGAACATCCCGCTCCCGGACGCGAGCAGCCGCACGCCCCGGGAGATCTCCTCACTCCTCTCCCGCTTCCAGGGCAGCTGGACCCACTCGGTCGCCATCAACGACCTGTACTTCGCCGACGCCGCCCCGGCGTTCCGCGCGGCCGGCAAGAACGGCGCAGGGCCGCCCTTCAACATCGGCGCGGGCGACGGCGACCCCTCCGCCTTCGAGCGCATCAACAGCGGGCAGTACCAGGCGGCCACCGTGCCCGAGCCACTGTCCCTGCAGGGCTGGCAGATCGTCGACGAGTTCAACCGCGCCTTCTCGGGCCGACCGGCCAGCGGTTATGTCGCCCCCGTCCACATCAGCACGGCCGACAACAGCCAGGGCGCCACAAGCTGGGATCCGGTGGGATACCGGGAGGCCTACCGGAAGATCTGGGGCAGGTGACGGTGGCGGCGGGGACCGGTCAACGCGGCGGTGCGTACTCGGTGAGCTCGGTGAGGAGGAGTGCGATGTCGTCCGCCCGGTCGGGGAGGACCTGGCAGGCATCGCGCAGCAGCCCGTCCGCCAGATCGTCCAGGCGGCCCCCGCCCAGACGGGCCAGCGACGCCCGGAGCCGCTCGACGTCGGAGCCGATGTCCGAGTCGCGCCTCTCGATCAACCCGTCCGTGTACAGGACGAGGACCGACCCGGGAGCCAGACGCAGCTCCGACTCCGGAAAGTGTGCCGCCGCGTCGATGCCGAGCAGCGGGCCGCCGGGCACGTCCAGGATCCTGGTGTGCCCGTCGGACAGGCGCAGCAGGGGCGGGAGATGGCCCGCGCGGACGATGCGCACGATCCCCGAACGGGGATGGAGCCGGGCGTAGCAGCAGCTGGCGAGGAGCGCCGGGTCGAGGTCCATATGGAGCCGGTTGGTGCCGGCGACGACCTCGCCCGGTCGGTGACCTGCGGCGACGAAGGCCCGCATGGCGCTGCGCAGTTGGCCCATGGCGGCCGCGGCGGGGACGTTGTGCCCCTCGACGTCCCCGACGATCAGTGAGACGTCGTCGCCGGTAGGGATGACGTCGTACCAGTCGCCGCCGATCTCCATCCCCCGGGTGCCAGGAAGATAGCGTCCGGTGACGCGCAGACCCGGCACGGAGGGCAGCCGGTGCGGCAGCAGCGCGTCCTGCAGGCCGCGGGCGAGGGCGAATTCGGCGTCGTAGAGCCTGGCGCGTTCGAGGGCCTGGCCGATCAGGCCGCTCAGGGCGGTGAGGACGCCGCGCTCCTCGTCGGGGAACCGGTGGACGTCGTCGAAGCCCAGCATGCAGCCGCCCACCGGACGGTTCGAGGCGATCAACGGCAGGAACGCCCAGGAGTTGGTGTGACCCACCATGATCCCGGGGTACATGGCGCGCAGCTGCTCCCGGGACTCGACGAAGAGCGGGGCGCCGGAGGTCAGCGCGTCCGTCACGGGCAGCCGGGCGTGCAGCGGGGTCCCTTCGAACCGGGCGAGGAAGCGTTTCGAGTAGCCGCGCTGGGCGAGCAGGTGCAGGCGCCGCTCCTCCACCACGGCGATCGCCAGCTTCTGGCCGCCGAAAGCGGGCAGCAGCTGATCGGCGACGGCATCGAACACCTCGTGCGCGGTTACCGCCTCGGTGAGGGCGCTGCCGAGCGAGAGCACCCGGTAGAGGGCACCCACGCGGGGGACCGCGGGCGGAGCCGCCGGCGAGATGGGCGGTACCTCCTCAGCGACCGGTGTACCGGGTCCGATGTCTGCCGGTACGGGCTGTCGCACGCGTGAGGCCCATCCCGTCATGCCCTGGGCGCCCGGGTGGAGGGAGAAGACCAGCCACTCGTCCGGTGGGCGGCGGACCAGGAAGGAGACCGGCTGCTGGGAGACGACGGCGGCCCGGTAGCGGTCCTCGTACACGGGATCGGCCAGCCAGGGCAGGACCTCCCAGGGGCGCCGGCCGAGGAGTTCGTCCTGGCGGACCCGCAGCAGATCCTCCAGGCTGTGGTTGGCGTAGGCGATGCGTCCGTCCGGAGAGAGCGCGAAGAAGCCGTCCGCGAGCCGTTCGATCGCCGCGACGGCGGCCATGCCGCTCCCGGAGTCGAGCACGGCGCCGACCAGGTGGCACGAGGCCTCCGGGTCATGGGGGCTCTCCGGCACCCGGCCCCACAGCTCGACGAGGCGGTGCCCACCACGGCCGTCGAGGATGCGCAGTCCGTGCGCCAGTACGTGCCCCTCCTCGACCGCGGCACGGGCGGCGGACCGAAAACCGGGCAGATCCGCCGGCTCGACACGGGCCGCCAGCGTGGCCGCCCGCCCGTCGAACTCGCGGGGCTCGATCCCGAGGATCGCGCACAGTTCGTCGTCGGCGGTGAGGGCACCGGTGCCGAGATTCCAGTCGAACAGACCGACCCGGATCATCGGGGAGGACGGCAGCGGGACCAGTACCGGGGCCGTCCGCTCGTCGTACTCGCCGAGTCCGCCGCGGGCCCGCAGCCCGGCGAGGACGGTGCCCAGCCGGTCGGCGGTGGAGCGCAGCTGTCGGCGCTGCGCCCTCGACAGGCCCGTCCCGTCCCGCCTGGCCGTCCACACCACGGCGATGGCGCCGAAAGTGCGCCCGCCCGCCCGTACGGGGACCGACGCGGAGCCGAACGGGTAGGGCAGGGCGATCGAGAGCTGAGGGAAGCGCCGCATCGTCTCCTCCGCGCCGGCCAGGTGGACCATGCGCCCGGAGCGGTACGCCTCCGCCACCGGTATACGGCTGCTCACCGGGATCCGACGCCACCCGGTGAGCAGGGAGGGCGGTGACCCGCAGGACGCGGCCACCACGAGCGAGCGATGGTCGGCGGAGAGCAGGAACACGCTTCCGGTATGTGCTCCGGTGACCTCCACGGCATGGATCACGGCCCTGACCAACGCGTCGTCGCGTTCGGGCGCTTCGCCGACACCCGCGGCGCCGAGCGGGTACGAGCTCGATGCCATACCGTTGGCCGACACGCTGCCCTCGATCATCCAGGGAGTGCTTGTCCTATTTTAGGGCCATTCGCACCTTGGTGGGGGTCGACGCCGGGGCCGGGTTCACAGCGTGAGCCGCGTGGTGGCCGTCGTCAGGGGGTCGGTCAGACGGGTGGCGGGTGGGGCGGTCTGCGGCCCGCTCGTCGGTTGCCGGGACATGACGATCTCGACGCGGTACCGCGTGGGGTGCGAGCGGACCTGCGCCCAGGTCGTTCCGGCGCACAACTCGTCGACGGTCAGGGACGAGACGTAGGGGTGCCGGCCGATGGGACGCATCTCGGCGGGGAGGCCGTCGACGACGGAGGACGCCGGTGGTTTGTGCCGTCCCACGATGTGCCCCGCGCGCATCAGCAGGATCGTCGGCGGCGTGGGCGACACGGGGTAGTTGAGAACCGTCGTGGCGTTCGCGGAGCTGATCCCGTAGCGGGCGGTGATCCGATCGCCGTGGAACCGGACGTCGGTGACGGACAGCCGGACCGCGTCACTCGCCGTGGAGGATTCCACCGGCGGGGCGACAGTGCTTCCGCAGGCGTAGGTGCGGTGTTGGAAGGCCTGCGGTGGGGACGTGGTCAGCTCCGGTGCGGATGGGGCGGCGGACGGATCGGTGGCCCTGTTTGCGCACCCCGCCAGGGCGATGGCGGCGGCGACCGCTGTCGCCGCGCACCCGGCCGCTCGACCGCTTCGTCGTGACATGGAACCCCCTTCGGACATCACGCAGACAGGACGCCGAGGCGGCCATGAACGTTCGCCGGAACCGAGCCATGTCGGTTCGGTGAAGCCGACCCCTGGCGTCAACCGGGCTTTACGATGGTGGAGTTCACGGCGAGGAGCATGCCCATGGGTGTCGAAGAGACCGCAAGCACACCGTCCGGCACGGGGGTTCTGGGTGGTCCGTCCGCCGGGCCCATGGTGCCGAGACTGCTCCTGGGGGCGCGGCTGCGGAGGTTGCGGGAGGGGCGGGGTGTCTCCCGTGAGGAGGCGGGGCAGGTCATCCGCGGCTCCCGGTCGAAGATCAGCCGCATGGAGGCCGGCCGGCACGGATTCAAGCTGCGCGACGTGGCCGATCTGCTCACCCTCTACGGCGTCACGGACGAGGCCGAGCGAGCCACCCTGCTGACGCTGGCCGAGGCGGCCAACACCCCCGCGTGGTGGCAGGACTACCACGACGTGGTGCCCGCCTGGTCGCAGGCCTACCTCGCGGCGGAACAGGCGGCGGCCCTCATCCGCTGCTACGAGGTCCAGCGCGTCCCGGCCCTGTTGCAGACCCGCGACTACGCCCGTGCCGCCATCCGGCTCGCCCACGCGGACGCCTCCGAGGACGAGATCGACCGGCGGCTCGCCTTACGGATGACCCGGCAGCGGATCCTCGACGGCCGGTCGGCGACCCGGCTCTGGGCCGTCATCGACGAGGCGGCGCTGCGCCGCCCGGTGGGCGGTCTGCCCACGATGCGCGCCCAGCTCAGGCATCTCATCGAGATGTGCCGGCACCCGCGGGTCTCCGTCCAGGTCCTGCCGTTCCTCGCCGGTGGTCACTCCGCGGAGAGCGGCCCCATGACCATCGTGCGGCTGCCCGGCAGCGAGTTGCCCGACGTGGTCCACCTCGAACGACTCGCCACCGCGCTCTATCCCGACCGGCCCGCCGACGTCGAGTGCTACTGGGACGCCATGAACCGCCTGGTGGTCGAGGCCGAATCGCCGGACGAGACCCCGACGATCCTCCACCGCATCCTCCAGGAGACCTGACCCGGCGGGCGCCTCGCCCGTCAGGGCTTGCGGGCGACACCGCCGTACTGGTGCACCTCCGCGGGCAGACCCCAGGCGCCGTCGTCGGGGCGCCAGCGCGAACACGAGGTCACGCCCGGTTCGAGCAGTTCCAGGCCGTCGAAGTAGCGGGCGATCTGCTCGGGGCTGCGGAGGATGTAGGGGATCGAGCCGCCCTCGTTGTACTGCTGGATAGCCTCGAGGTAGGCCTTGCTGGTGTCGGTGCTGTCGTACTGCACCAGGAAGCTGCCCGACGGCAGCCCGGCCACCAGCCGGCGGACGATCGAGCACGCCTCGTCGTGGTCCTCGATATGGCCCAGGATGCCCATCAGCATGAGGGCGACCGGCTTGTCGAAGTCCAGCGTCTTCGCGGCCTCCCGCAGGATCGTCTCCGGATCGCGCAGGTCGGCGTCGACGTAGTTGGTGACGCCCTCCGGGGTGCTGGTGAGCAGGGCCCGCGCGTGGGCCAGGACCAACGGGTCGTTGTCGACGTAGACGATCCGGGACTCCGGGGCCACCCGCTGGGCGATCTGGTGGGTGTTGTCCACGTTGGGCAGCCCGGTTCCTATGTCCAGGAACTGGCGGACGCCCTCCTCGCCGGCCAGGTGGCGGACGGCGCGGGCGAGGAAGTAACGGGCGGCGCGGGCACCGGTCTCGATACCGGGGAAGATCTCCCGGAACGCGTCACCGGCCACCCGGTCGACTTCGTAGTTGTCCTTCCCTCCCAGCCAGTAGTTCCAGATCCGGGCCGACTGCGGCACAGAGGTGTCGATCTTGGGCAACGGCTCTCGCTCGGAGTTCTCCGCCTGATCAGCCATGGACGCTCCTGTGGGTACGGGATGGTGGAACCACGGATGGTCGAACGCCGGTCGTCGACGTCCACGTTATTCTCCCAGGCGCGGATCATGTGAATCATCGGGCCCAATTACCTTGACCTGTTTGTTTGTTGACGTCGGGTCAGTCCAGCGGGCGCGGTGGCGTCCGAGGCGATCGTGGCGCTTGTTTTGCCGGTTCTTGCATTGCCCACCCATGCACCCCCACCTACCCTGACCCGCGGAGCCGTGGGAAGGACCGGCATGCTGAAGACCGTCCGGGAACAGGCAACAGGTCTCACCAGGGATCAGCGCAACGCCTTCGTCGCCGCCTACCTGGGCTGGGCGATGGACGCCTTCGACTACTTCCTGGTGGTCCTCGTCTACAGCGAGATCGCCGACGATTTCGACGTCTCCCTCACCGACATGGCGTTCCTGACCACCGCCACGCTGGTGATGCGGCCGGTCGGTGCGTTCCTCTTCGGCCTGTGGGCCGACCGCCGGGGCCGCCGGCTGCCGCTCATGGTCGACGTCGTCTTCTACTCGATCGTCGGCTTCGCCTGCGCCTTCGCCCCCAACTACGCCGTGCTGCTGGTGCTGCGCCTGTTGTACGGCATCGGCATGGGCGGCGAGTGGGGCCTGGGCGCGGCGCTCGCCATGGAGAAGATCCCGGCGGAGCGGCGCGGATTCTGGTCGGGGCTGCTGCAGAGCGGCTACTCGCTGGGCTATCTGCTCGCCGCCGTGGCCTTCCTCGGCATCGAACCCGCCTTCGGCTGGCGGGGGTTGTTCGCCTTCAGCCTGGTGCCCGCCCTGGTCGCCCTGTGGGTGCGCACCCGGGTAGAGGAGAGCGAGGTGTGGGAGAAGAGCGTCGCCGTCAACCGCACCCCCGCCCACCAGGTCTTCAGGAACCCGGCGGTGCTGAAGCGCTTCGTGTACCTGGTCGCGCTGATGACCGCCTTCAACTGGATGTCGCACGGCACCCAGGACGTCTACCCGACCTTCGTGAAGAAGGGCCTCGGCCTGTCCGCGGACACCTCCATCGCCATCGCGATCGTCTACAACGTCGGCGCCATCATCGGGGGCGCCCTGCTCGGCGCCCTGTCCGAGCAGCTGGGACGCCGCCGTACGATCATGATCGCGGCGACCGGGGGCCTGGTCGTCGTGCCCTTCTTCGTGCTGTCCACCACCGTCGGCTGGCTGATGCTCTCCTCCTTCCTCATGCAGGTCTGCGTCCAGGGGGCCTGGGGCGTCATCCCCGCGCATCTGACCGAGATGAGCCCCGACGCGATCCGCGGCTTCTACCCCGGCGTCACCTACCAGCTCGGCAACCTCATCGCCGCCCTCAACCTGCCGATCCAGGAGGCCATCGCAGAGCGGCACGGCTATCCGCCGGCGATCGCCTGGACCGTCGTCCCGGCGCTCGCCGCGGTGGTCGTGCTGAGCGCCGTCGGCAAGGAGGCCAAAGGCATCCGCTTCGGCACCACGGGCACCCAGGCCCCGAGCGCTGCGGCCGCCGACGGTGTGTAGCCGTCCGACGCCGTGGCTGTTTGAACCGGGCCGGTCGCTGTGGAGAGCATGACGGGGTCGAAAGACTCCGAGAGATTGGTTGGTCCATGAGCGAGGGCTCTCTGCGCGCCGTCACCGTCGAGCGCACCGGTCCGGGCCGGTTCACCGCGACGAACGCCCACGGCGCCACGATCGACTTCGGTACCGGAGACGGTACGGACTTCACCCCCGTCGAGCTGCTGCTCGCCGCGCTCGGCGGCTGCACCGCCGTCGACGTGGACGTCGCCACCAGCCGGCACGCGGAGCCCGAGGCGTTCACCGTCACCGTCAGCGGCAACAAGGTCAGCGACGAGCTGGGCAACCGGATGACCGACCTCGAGGTCAGATTCTCGGTCACCTTCCCCGAAGGCGCCTCCGGCGACCGGGCCCGCGCCATCCTGCCCCGGGCGGTCGGCGTCTCCCACGACCGCCTGTGCACGGTCAGCCGCACCGTCGAGATCGGCACGCCGGTCATGGCGGTGGTCGAGGACGCCTAGCCGCGCTCGGGCCAGACCGGGCCCTGGTCGGTCCAGACGACACCCTTGTTGCGGCAGAGGCAGAAGGGGTGGCCGACGGGATCGGTGTAGACGCGGAAGCCGTAGCCGTCGGGGTCGACGCAGTTCCGCAGCAGCGTCGCGCCGAGGCCCAGGACGCGGCGCTGTTCGGCCTCGATGTCGTCGACTTCGAAGTCGAGGTGGAACTGCTTGGGGTGCGCACTGTCGGGCCACTGCGGGGCGCGGTAGTCCTCCACCTGGACGAAGGCCAGCTCGATCCCGCCGAGCTGGATCCCGGCCCAGTGCTCGTTGCTGTCCTCCTTGACCGGCAGTCCCACCACCTCGGAGTAGAAGGCCGCCAGCTCCATCGTGTCCGGGCAGTCGATGATGAAGTCGGTGAGTCGTAGCATCCCGTGATCTTGTCACAAGATGAAACGAGCCGGACTCCGAGACAGGCTCTTGGTCCGTCAGCAGGGCCCCGGCTCGCTGCGTGCCGGTGACAAGGGTGTCGTCGAGTGCTGCGTTGTTGTGAGCACTTCCGGATCGCGCGGGTGGCGCGGTCCTACGGTCCGGCTATGAACACGAGTCGGAGAACAGGAAGGACATGGCGCGGCGCCGCGCTGGCGACGCTGCTGACCGCGGGCGCGCTCACCGCCGCGGTCCCGCAGGCCCAGGGGGACGGCGCGGCCCGGACCGAGACGGCCGTGGCGTCGACGCACCCGGCCGACGGTGTCGTGGAGACGGTGGTGCGGGTGAAGGTTGCGCTGCCGCGGTCGTTCGGGGCCCGCCCGGAGGCCTGCGACTGGCTGTCGTACCTGCGCTACCGCTCCGCCGACGGGCCGGGCCGCCCGGCCGACGCGGACCGGATCCTGGTCGCCCAGCCGGGCATCCTGGAGGGCGCCGGAGCGTTCGACAGCGTCGCCCGCGACACCGTCGCACGGGCCGCGGAAGAGGGCCGGCACATCGAGTTCTGGGCCCTGGACCGCCGCTCGAACTGTCTGGAGGACCGGACGGGCATCGCCTCCGGCGACGAGCACACGGCCGTCGACTACTACTACCGCGGCAAGCAGGTCGCCGGCCGCACCTTCGCCGGGTACGTCGGCAACGGGCAGCTCGGCTGGCTGGCCAGGCTCGGCATCCGGCAGACCGTGCGGGACGAGTACGACCTGCTCACCGCCGAGTTGCCCGACCAGACGCTGCGGCGGCGCAAGGTGCTGTGCGGCGGGCACTCCCTGGGCGGGGTGATCACCGGCTACTTCGCGGCCGCCGACTTCGACGGCGATCCGGCGACCACGGCGGACGCCGGACAGAACCAGTGCGCCGGGTACTTCGCCCTCGACACCACGATCTCCACCTCCCTCGCCGACCTCAGCGGCAGCGTGCCGGGCGACACCAACCTGCCCGATGTCGGCATCGGTTACACCGCCGTGCAGGCCGGACTCGACAGCGGGGTGCTGCCCCGCTCACTGTCCGCGCCCGTGCTCCTCAACCCCGAGACCATGACCCTGCTCGGCATCGCCGGACTGGGTGCCGTAAAGGCCCCGGACGCCGAGGCGGACCTGCCCTCCTATCTGCCGTCCAACGTCAACATCGAGGCCACCAACCGCTTCCTGTTCTCCAAGGACACCACCACCTTCCTCACCGGCTCACCGGCCGTGAAGGACTTCCGGCTCACCAACGACGCCGTGCTCGGCGCGCTGCTGGACGACAACTCCGTACCGCTGGCGTTCCTGCAGAGCAGCGTCGGCTTCTTCGACGGCGGGCCGATCACGGACAAGAACTTCCCGGCAGCCAACGGCAGTTCGTCGCAGCAGCAGCTGTTCGGCGTCGAGTACAAGGCGATTCCCGCCGAGCCGCACGGACCGCTGTACACCTGGCGCGACTACGACCGTGTCGGCGCCGCCGACGACCCCGGACACCGCTCCGCCGACGGCACCCCCTTCACCAGTGCCTCCAAGGAGGTCACCGACATCCGGGAGCTGGCCCGCAGTCTGGCCGAGCAGCCGCTGGACTTCACCGAGCAGTACTTCCCCACCAAGCTGGTGACCGACATCGAGCTAGCCGGCTCCCCGCAGATCAAGCAACTCGTGGTGCACCCCGACGGGTTGACGGCGAACCCGACGCTCACCGTCCTCGCCGGCGACGGGCTCCTCGCGGGCCGCATCCCGGCCGGCCTGCACCCGGTGGTCGCCCCCGGCTACCAGCACCTCGACGTGCTGACCGCGGCGCCGGTGCAGAACGACGGCAGGCCCGAGGCGGTGTCCACCAGCCTCGCGGGCTTCGCCGCGGAGCCCCGGTAGAGATCCCCCCACAGCCGATCGGCCCGGGAGGAGAACCTCCCGGGCCGATCGACGCTTGGCCGCCCTCGCTCAGACCTTGCCCGCGGCGAAGTTGGCCGCCGCGTCCGCGTCGGCGGTGTAGCCGAGGTGGGCCAGGACGTCGCCGCCGCCGTTCTCACAGATGGGGTCGCCCTTGGCGCAGAAGTCGATGGTGCGGCTCTGGTAGGTGCCGGTGACGCTCTTGCCGAGGGCCCGGATCGGGTTGCCGAACAGAAGCACCGCGGCGACTCGCGGTTCGACCGCCGCGGGGAGGGTCGCCACGATGGGGCTGCCGACCACCGCTCCGGCGCTGCTGATGCCGATCGAGTTGTCGACGACGTTCGCGCCCTGCGAATAGCCGACAAGAACGAAGCGCTGATTCGGGCAGGCGGCGGCCTGCGCGTTGACGTGGTTCACCAGATCGGCGTTTCCCTGGGCGGCCGATGTCAGAGAAAGATCGGCCGGGTAATTCACCGCATAGCTGGAGAGGCTTTTGCCCGTCAGTTTCTTCTGCAGCGCGGAGTACACCGGGTCGCCGACGATCAGGCCGAGCGTGCCCGGTTCGAAGGTGCCGCGAGCCGCCACGACGTCGATGTCCGAGCAGGTGGCAGCGGAAGCCGCGGGCTGCGAGAGAGTGGCCAGTCCGGCCCCGGCGGCCAACGAGAGCGCGGCGAGACACAAGCGAATACGCATGGGGATCCTTTGCGGGTCGGGCGCGTGCAGCGCCTGGGGAAAAGGACGATCCCGAAGGTATTCGCGTTCTCTGACGAGGTGTTATGGACGGTAATTCAGGAATGCGCGCTGTTTTTGTTCTGAGGTGAGTCCACCGCGGAAAGCCGGGAACTGGTGGCCGCCGAACGCAGGGCGAGGATCAGATTCAGGCGGGTGTCGGGGTCGTGCAGGGCGTCCCCGAAGAGCTTTTCCAACTGGCGCAGACGGTAGCGGACCGTCTGAGGATGGACGTGGAGACGGGCGGCCACATCCGGGACGTTGCTGCCGCTGAGGAGCCAGGCCAGCAAGGTCTCGGCGAGACGCGGGCGCTGCCCCTCGGACGCGGCCTCCAGCGGTGCCAGGGCCTGCGTCTCCAGCTGGGCGAGCAGCGGCTCGTCGGCGTGCAGCAGCAGCGTCGAGAGATGGTCGGCGCAGCGCACCACGCCCTGCCGGGGCAGCACCCCGCGGCCCATCAGCCCCAGCGCCCGTGTCGCCCAGCGCAGCGACTGCGCGGCCTCGGTCACCGCGACCGTCGGCCCGACCGCCGCCGGGCGTCCGCGCAGGCCCAGGACGAAGGACCGGCCGCCGAAACGGCCGGAGCCCTCCGGGTCGGGCACGAGCACCCGTGGTGGCCGGGCCTCCATGTCCACCAACGCCCCCGGCATTGCCGGCGGCTGATCCGCCGGGTACGGCTCCGTCGTTGCCGCGAGCGCCACCACCGCGACCCGCGTGGGCACCCGCCAGCGGGCCCCGTGCGCCAGGTCCTGCACGGCCTCCAGGGCCACCGGCCCCTCGCCCAGCAGCAGGTCGAGCAGCCGCCTGCGCCGCCGCTCCAGCTCGTGCGTGCTGCGCAACTGCGCCTCGGAGTACCCCGCGGCGGCCGCCTCGGCGACCTCGTGCACGGTACGGAACGCCAGCTCGCCCAGCGCGGCCACCACCGTCGAGTCCAGCCCGAGTTCCTCCGCCGTACGTCCCATCAGCCGCCAGGCGTGCAGGCCGCCGACCCGTAACGCGGACTGCAGCGCGTCCAGGCTGCGGCCCTCCAGCGCCTCCCCGCGGCCGAGTTCGTAGTACGTCGCCGCGATCGCCGCTCCTTGTCCGCGCGGGTCGGCGATGTGGTCGACGAAAAGGGTCAGGGCCTGCACGACACCGGCCCGGAGGTTCTCCCGGTAGGTGCCGTCCGCGGGACGCGCGTACTCGGGGACCTGTCTGCGGACCTCCTCCTCCACCTTGTCGGCGACGCGCTCCAGCTGGGCGCGCAGCAACTCGGCCAGTTCGGGCGGAACCTGGGTGGTGGCGGGGTCGGTGGGAACGCCGCGGGGTGTGGGGACGGCCACGACGGACACTCCTTTCACCCGGAGACGGCTCACCCACGGGCCGTTGCCCGTGGGACGAGAGGGGCGCCCGTTGGACGGGCGTCCCCTGCGCTCCGTTCCGTGCCCCGGCTGCGCCGACATCACTCCGGAAGTCCCAGCGCACCGGCGAGCATCGGCCACGAGGCCGCGAACTCCGCTTTCCAGTAGGCCCAGCTGTGGCCTCCTCCCGCGTAGTAGTGCGTGGTGACCGGGATGCCCAGCAGGGCGAGGGCGCTGGTGAAAAGGTGCGCCGAGGGCCACAGCAGGCTCTCCAGTACCTCGGGCAGCCAGTCACCCACGCCCCCGCCCGCGACACCGCTGCCCTGCGACACGTACAGCGGTGTGCCGCGCAGCCCGGTGGCGCGGGTGCGCGGATTGAAGTCGCGCCAGACCGGCGCGTCGAGGATCGGACTGCCCCACAGCGAGCCCGGCGTCAGGTTCTCGCGGGCCACGATCGCGTCCACCAGGGGCGGCACACCGATCGCCGTGGTGTCCAGGATGCCGCTGTAGGAGGCGGCCGCCCTGAACGCGCCGGGATGCCGGGCCGCGTGCGCCATCGCCCCGTAACCCCCGGTGGAGACCCCCGCGACGGCCCGCACGCCGGACGCCCGGTAGTCGCGGGCCAGCATGGCCGGAACCTCCTGCACCTGGAAGGTCTCGTAGTCCGGACCGCTGCGCCAGACGCTCGGGATGCCGGTGGGGCCCGCGTCCGGCATGGCCACGATCAGCTCACGGCCCTCGGTGAACGCCACGATGTCCGTCTCCCGCGTCCAGGACGTGTAGTCGTCGTGGGCGCCGTGCAGGAGGTACAGGACGGGGTAGGTCCGGGCGGTCTGCGTGGCGAAGTCCGACGGCAGGATGAGCCGGACCGGCGCGCTGCGGCCGAGCGCGGCGGAGGACACGGACACGTCGAAGGTGCGCGGCCCCACCTGGGTCGCGGCCCGGGCGCGTCCGGTGGCGGCCGTGACGCCGAACAGGGCGGCCAGTCCCGTGACGGCCGCTGCCCGGGTGACGGCACGGCGGGACATTCCGGCGGGGTGGTGCGGCATGGCGGCTCCTCAGTCCGGTTGGGCGGGTCTCGCGAGGACCTGCCGCAGATGTGCGGCGATCTCGTCGACGTGCGGCGGGTCGAGCAGCGACAGATGGTTTCCCGGGACCTCGACCACCGTCAGGTCCGGGCACACCGCGTCCCAGCCGAGGGCGGCGTCGTCCCGTTCGTAGGCGGGGTCGCGCACGGTGTGCGGGGCGGGCTCGGTGGCCCGGTACAGCACCACCGGCCCGTCGTAAGGACCGGGGCGGTGGGCCTCGCCGACCCTCAGGTCCAGATAGGAGGCGCGCTGGTGCTCCAGCGCGGCCGCCGGCACGTCGGCGGCCTCCCGCAGCGCCCGCAGCACCGTGTCGATGCGCTCGCTGTCGTCCTCCATCGCCACCAACTCGTCGTACGGCAAGGGGAGTCGAACCCCGTAGGTGTCGGCGACGTGCCGGGCGAATCCGGTGAGGTGGGCGCGGATCCGGTCGGCCGGGGTGACGCCGGGGCGGGGGAACGGCCGTACGGAGTCGATGAGCGCGACGAGCTCCACCTCCCGTCCGTCGGCGGTGAGTTGGCGTGCCGTCTCCTGGGCCAGGAACCCGCCGAAGGACCAACCGGCCAGCACACAGGGGCCGCTGGGGTGATCGGAGGTGATCGTCTCGGCGTAACGGCGGGCCTTCTCCCGGACGGTACGGGCGTCCTCGATCCGCTCCAGCGCGTGCACCGGGCGGGCGTCCCCGAGCTGTTCGGATAGTGCCCGGTAGACGCCGGTGGGGGCGCCGGCCGCGGGGAACAGGAACAGGGGGGACCCGCCCGGCACGGACTGCCGGACGCGGTCGGCCACGTCCGCGACCGTGACGGCACCCAGGAGGTCGCGCAGGGGGAGTTCGACCCGGAACTCCCGCTCCAGGGCGGTGCGGATGCGGACGGCCATCAGGGAGTCCAGGCCGAGGTCGGCGAGAGCCGTGGCCGGGGTGATGCGGGCTGCCGGATGGCCGGTGACCGCGGCGATGTGCCGGCCCAGTCGCGCGGCGACGGAGGACGACGCGTCCCCCGGGGGCGCAGTGGGCTCTGCCCATCGGTCGCTCGCCGGCGCCGTGGCGGGTGTCCGGCCGTCCGTCCACCAGTACCGTGCGTGCCGCCAGCGCGGCGCGGGCAGGTCGACGACCGCGCCGGGCGGCGGGGGCAGGGGTAGGCCTGCGGCGTACAGCGCGCCCAACTCCCCGAGAAACGCGGCGGATCCGTCCGCGTCCCGCCGCAGGGTGCCGATGGCGAGGGCGTCCGGCACATTGTCCGTGACGGACCGCGCCAGCACCGGGTGCGGTGAGACCTCGACGAACATGCCGTGGCCGTCGGCCGCGGCGGCCGCGAGCGCCCGGTCCAGACGCACGGGCCGACGCAGGTTGGCGGCCCAGTGTGCCGCGTCGAAGGCGCAGCCGCCGCGCGGGTCGTCGAGGACGGTGGAGTACACGGGGATGCGGGGAGGCCGGCCGCGGACGTCGGACAGGGCGTCGGACAGGTCCGGCAGCAGTGGGTCGACCTGCGGTGAGTGCCCGGCGCCGACCACCCGCATGGACCGGACGGCCCGCCCCTGCTTCTCCAGTTGCCGCACCAGCCGGGCGACGGCGGGCTCCTCACCGGTGACCACCTTCTGCCGGGGCGAGGAGTGGACGGCGACCTGTACTCCCGGGAAGTCCCGTTCCAGCAGGGCGAGCTCGTCGTCGTCCAGGTCGACGACGGCCATCGCGCCGCCCTGCAGCCTGCTCAGCAGCCGCGCCCGTACGGCGATCACCCGGGCCGCGTCCGACACGTCCAGCGCGCCGGCGCAGACGGCGGCGGCCACCTCGCCCATGGAGTGGCCGATGACCGCGACCGGTTCCACCCCCTGGTAACGCCACAGTTCGGCGAGAGCCAACTGAATCCCGAACAGGGCCGGTTGGGAGACCTCCAGGCGGTCGAGACCGTCCCCGGAGATCAACTGGTCGCGGAGGGAGAACCCGAACTCGCCGGCCGACTGCCCGTCGAGCTTCTCGACGGCCGCCGCGAAGGCCGGTTCCTCGCTCAGCAGCCGGCGCCCCATGCCGGCCCACTGACTGCCGTACCCGGAGAACACCCACACGGGACCCCGCCCGACGCGGTCGCGGTCACCGGTGATCAGCCGCTCATGCCCCTGCCCTTGAGCCAACGCGTCCAGTGCGTCCGCCAGTTCGTCCCGCCCATGTGCGGCGACGGCGGCCCGCACAGGACCGCGCCCGGCCCGTCCCGCCAGGGTGCGCGCCACATCGGCCGGGCGCGCTCTGCCGCCCTCCGGCGAACGGAGCCACGCGGCGAGTCGGCCCGCCGTGTCGCGGACCCGCTCGGTGTCGACGTCGGACAGCAGGTACAGCTGGGCGGCGGACTCCTGGGTCGGGAGGGAGTCGACCGGCCACTCCTCCAGCACCGCGTGGGCGTTGGTGCCCCCGAAGCCGAAACCGGAGACCCCTGCCGTCGCGGTGCCGCCGTAGCGCGGCCACGGCTCGGGCTCGGTCACCACCCGCAGCCGGGGGTCCGTGAGTGCGCTGCCGTCGGAGCAGTGCAGCGAGGGCGGGATGCTGTCGTGGTACAGGGCGAGGACCGTCTTCACCACTCCCGCGATGCCCGCCGCGGACTCCAGATGACCGAGGTTGCCCTTGACCGAACCGAGCAGCAACGGCTGGTCGGGATCCCGGTCCGCGCCCAGCACGGCGCCCAGCGCCCCCGCCTCGATCGGGTCGCCGAGCGGAGTGCCGGTGCCGTGCGCCTCCACGTAGTCGATCCGGGCCGGGACCAGGTCGGCTCGCCCGTAGGCCGTCGCCAACAGGGCTTGCTGGGCAGCCGGGTTGGGCGCCAGCAGCCCGTTGGAGCGGCCGTCGGAGTTCACGGCCGTGGCCCGTACGACGGCCAGGACCCGGTCGCCGTCCCGTTCGGCGTCGGACAGCCGCTTCAGGAGGACGGCAGCGCAGCCCTCGCCCCGCCCGATGCCGTCGGCCGACGGGGAGAACGGCTTGCAGCGGCCGTCCTGCGCCAGCGCGCCCGCCCGCTCGAACGCGACGCCGACGACAGGTGACAGCAGGACGTTGACCCCGGCGGCGATCGCCGTGTCGCACTCACCGGTGCGCAGGCTGACACAGGCGTGGTGCAGGGCGACCAGGGAGGACGAACAGGCCGTGTCCACCGCCATGGTGGGACCGCGGGTGTCCAGGACGTACGCCAGTCGTCCCGCCGTCACGCTCAGGGCCGCGCCCGCCGGGGCCCAGGGATCTACGGCGGCCGGGTCGGCGGCCGTGAGCCTGCCGTACTCGGGGACCGAGACGCCGACGAAGACGCCCGTGGCCGTGCCGGCCAGGGAGGACGCCGGGACGGCGGCGTGGTCGAGGGTCTCGTGGACGACCTCCAGCAGGATCCGCTGCTGCGGGTCCATCACCGCGGCCTCGCGCGGTGTGATCCGGAAGAAGTCGGCGTCGAACCCGGCGATGTCGTCGAGGTAGCCGCCGTACGCGGGCGCGTCCGCGGGCGGGAAGACCGTGAAGTCCCGCCAGCGGTCCTCGGGGACGCGGCCTATGGCGTCCACGCCGTCGCACAGCAGCCGCCAGTAGTCGGCCGGGCCGCGCACTCCGCCGGGCAGCCGGCAGCCGACCCCGATGACCGCGACCGGTTCGTCCAGCGCCGGGGAGGGGGCCACGACCGGCGTCTCCTGTGGGGCGGTTCGGCACAGGTGGGCCACCAGAGCGTCCCCGGTCGGCGCCTCCCACAGCAGGGTCGGCTGTAGTTCACGGCCCACCAGCCGGGACAGGTCCCCGGCCAGCACCACGGCATCCCGCGAGGCCATGCCGAGGTCGGCCAGCGGCCGGTCCATCGGGGCGTCGGCGACGGCGCTGCCGGTCCAGGCGGCCACGCGTTCCGCGATCAGGCGGCGCAGCGCGCCCTCGTCGGCGGCGCTCACTGCGCGGTCCCGGCCGCGTAGGCGCCTTCCAGATACCGGGTCCGGGTCAGCGCCCGCGACACCTTTCCGCTGGACGTCCGGGGCACCGTGCCCGGCGCGACCAGCACGACGTCCGCCAGCCGCAGCCCGTGCCGTGAGGAGACCGCCGAACGCACGGCCCGCACCAGGCCCGGCAGGTCGATGTCGGCGAGGCTCGTGGTCCGTGCGTGCTCGGCGACGACGACCACCCGCTCACCCGCCCCGCCGGGCACCCCGAAGGCGGCGAGCCGATCGCGCCGCACCGCCGGATGCGTGTCCTGGACGGTGGCCTCCACGTCCTGCGGGTAGTGGTTGCGGCCGTCGACGACGATCAGGTCCTTCAGCCGCCCGGTGACGATCAACTGGCCGTCCAGCACGGTCCCCAGGTCGCCGGTGCGCAGCCAGGCGCCCGGTGTGTCCCCGGCGAGGGCGGCACCGAAGACGCGCCGGGTCTGCGGCTCGTTGTTCCAGTAACCGCGCCCCACGTTCGGGCCCCGTACCCATATCTCGCCGACCTCCCCATCGGACAGCACGGCACGCGAGACCGGGTCGACGATCCGCACCCGCTGCCCCACCGGGGTGCCGCAGCCTGCCAGCAGCATGGCTCTGGGGTCGTCCGGCCGGGCGGGCAGCGCCTTGCCGGTGGCCAGCGCGTCCCGGTCGAGGGCGAACCGGGCGAGCGGCTCGCCGGGCCGGGCGGCGCTGACGAAGACGGTCGCCTCGGCCAGCCCGTACGACGGACAGTGGACGTCGGCGTCCAGCCCTTGGGCGGCGAAGGCCGCGTGGAAGCGGTCGGCGGTGCCGGGGCGTACCGGTTCGCTGCCGTTGATCAGCGCGGTGATGCCGTCCAGCCGCAGGTCCGCCTTCTGCGCGTCGGTGACGGCGGAGGCGCAGTAGTCGTAGGCGAAGTTGGGCGCGGCGCTCACCGCGCGCGGATGAGCGGTCAACAGCCTGAGCCAGCGCGCCGGTTCGTGCAGGAAGGCGGCCGGGTCCATCAGGACGGAGAGCAGGCCCCGAGCGACGGGGGCCGCGACGCTCAGCACCAGGCCCATGTCGTGGTAGAGCGGCAGCCAGCCCACGCAGGTCACCGGGTGCGTGTCGGCGCCGTAGGCGCTCAGGGCCTGCTGGGCGTTGGCGACGACGTTGGCGTGGGTGATCTCCACTCCGGCCGGGGTGCGGGTGGAGCCGGAGGTGTACTGCAGGTACGCGGTCGCCTCCGGGTCCGGCTCCGGTGCCCGCCAGCCCTGGGCGGCGGCGTCGGGGACCTGGTCGGCCGCGATGACCGGCACCTCCGCGCGCTCGCAGAAGTCCGTCACCTCCGCGAGGACCCGGCTCGTGGTCAGCACGGCCGCGGGCCGGGCGTCGGCCAGGACCGCCACGAGCCGGTCGCCGTGCCCGGGAAGGCCCGGCGGATACAGCGGTACGGCGACCAGCCCGGCGGTGAGCGTGGCGAGGAACCCGGTGACATAGTCCGTGCCCTGCGGGCACAGCAGCGCGACCCGTTCACCGGGGCCGGCCTCCTGGGCGAGCCGGGCGGCGAGGGCCTGGACGCGGGCTTCCAGGCGGCGCCAGGTCAGGGTGCGGTGCACGCCGCGCGACCCGGGGGCGGGGTGCTCGACGAAGGTGAACGCCCTGCGGTCGGGGATGGTTTCGGCCCAGTGCCGCACGTACTCGGGCAGAGTCCGGTACGCGGGCGCGAGCGGGGGGCGGCGGCTGTCCATCGGGCGTGGCTCCTCACATCGCGGTAGTGGGGGGCGGAGCGGGGTGGTGCGAAGGACGCGGAGAGTTCTCGCGGGCACGCGGCCGATTCAGAGCGGTCAGAGCCCCAGCGTGGCCAGTGCGGTCAGAGCCCCAGTGCGGCTAGTGCGGTCAGTGCCGTCAGAGCGGGATGTTGCCGTGCCGGCGCTGGGGCATCGGGGCGCGCTTGCCGCGCAGGGTGCGCAGGGCGCGGCAGATGTGGGCGCGGGTCTCGTGCGGGGCGATCACCGCGTCGACGTAGCCGCGTTCGGCGGCCGCGTAGGGGGTCCCATGGGTGGACTCGTACGCGGCGACGAGACAGGCGCGCAGGGCCTCGGGGTCGGCGGCGGCGGCCAGTTCGCGCCGGTGCAGCACGCCGACGGCGCCCTCCGCGCCCATGACGGCGATACGGGCCGTGGGCCAGGCGAGGTTGACGTCGGCGCCGAGGTGCTTGGAGCCCATCACGGCGTAGCCGCCGCCGTACGCCTTGCGCACGACCACGGTGACCTTCGGGACGGTCGCCTCGGCGTAGGCGTACAGGAGTTTGGCGCCCCGCCGGATGATGCCGGCCCGCTCCTGGCCGACGCCGGAGAGATAGCCGGGGACGTCGGCGAAGGTCAGCAGGGGGATGCCGAACGCGTCGCAGAACCGTACGAAACGCGCCGCCTTCTCGGAGGCGTCGATGTCCAGGACACCGGCGGAGTGCAGCGGCTGGTTGGCGACGATCCCGACGGTGGCGCCCTCGACCCGGCCCAGGGCGCAGACGATGTTGGGCGCGAATAGCTCCTGGACGTACAGGAGTTCACCGTCGTCGACGACCGCCTGCAGGATCTCGCGCATGTCGTAGGCCTGGCCGGTGCGGTCCGGGACCACCTCGTCGAGAGGGCCGCCGTCGGCGACGGCGCCGGGCGCGTACTCCGGGGGCCGCTCGAGGTTGTTGGCGGGCAGGTACGACAGCAGGTCGCGCACGGTGTCGAGGGCGTCCTCCTCGTCGGCGGCGAGGAAGTGGGCGTTGCCGTTGACGGTGTTGCTGGCCCGCGCGCCGCCCAGCTCCTCGGCGGTGGTGCGCTCGCCGGTGACCGTCTCGATCACGTCCGGGCCGGTGACGAACATGTGCGAGGCACCGTCCACCATCACGGTGAAGTCGGTGATGGCGGGCGAGTAGGCGGCGCCGCCCGCGCACGGGCCGAGGATGACCGAGATCTGCGGGATCACGCCGGAGGCCTGCACGTTGCGACGCACCAGCTCGGCGTAGAGCGCGAGCGAGGCGACGCCCTCCTGGATACGGGCGCCGCCGGAGTCGTTGAGGCCGACGACCGGACAGCCGGTCTTCAGCGCGAGGTCCATCAGGGCCACCACCTTCTCGCCGAAGGCCTCGCCCATGCTGCCGCCGAAGACCGTGGAGTCCTGGGCGAACACGCAGACGGTCCGTCCGTCGACCGTGCCGCACCCGGTGACGACCCCGTCTCCGTAGGGGCGCTGCGCGCCGTCGCCGGTGGGCCGGGCCCGGACGAAGAGGCCGGTCTCGGTGAAGGAGCCCTCGTCGAGCAGCCGCCCGATCCGCTCCCGCGCGCCGAGCGCGCCCCGTCTTCTCGGCACACCGGTGATCACCGCCTGGGCCCGGCGGTCCTCCAGGTCCGCGATGCGCAGGGCGGTGCGGTCCGCCGTGGGTGCCGTCGGCGCGGTCGCCGCCGCCGGTGCCGTCCTGCTCGCTCGGGATGTCGTCGCCTCTCGCGTCACAGCCACCTCCGAAGTTGCTTTCGAATATGGCAGCGAAGTGGGTGCGGGATTGGACGATCCCTGTTCTGTTTGCGGGAGTTGAGTCCCGGCGGAGGAAAGGTTCGTCCTGAGGTGACAACGCGTCGGCGTCAGGCGGTCGTACGGGCCCGATGCCGGCGTACCGCGTCGCGGTTGGCGCAGCGCTGCGAGCAGTAGCGCTGCCGGCCGGTGCGGGAGGTGTCGGCGAAGATCGTGGCGCACTCGGCCACGGCGCAGCGGCGCAGCCGGTGCATGCCGCGGCCCGCCAGATGCAGGGCGGTGCCGACGGAGATCAGGGACAACAGCAGTGATCCGAGGGGCAGTTCGGGGTCGCGGTAGTGCACGTGCCAGCCGCTCCCGGCGTGGTTGGTCAGCCGCGGATACGCGGCGGCCGTCGCCAGCATGGCGTTGAGCAGTTCGGCGCGCTCGCCCTCGTCCTCGGCGTCGACGACCTTCTCCCAGGCGTCCAGCGCCTCCTCCGCGCGGGCCAGGTCGGGCGGGGTGACCGGGCGCTCCAGCACCAGCCCGGCGGCCCGGCAGCGGTCCGCGAGCTCCCCGGCGTTGGCGGGGCGCCGGTTGGCGAGATCCGCGGCGAGCTGCACGGCATCCTCGCCGTAAGGGTTGAGATGCATAAGACCATTACAGCAGTCTGGTCGTCATGGGACAACGCCCCGACAACGCATCGGCCGTACGGCAGGCCGTGGAGTACGACCTCGTGGAGCTGCTGCGCCTGCGCGCCCTGCTCTTCGAGGACCTCGGCGGAGACTTCTTCAACCCGGCCTCTGCGGACGGCGGTTGGCTGGACGCCCTGGCCGTGGTCCTCAAGGAACAGCTGACCGACGACACCGTGCGCGTCCTCGTGGTGGACGGCGACGACGGCGGGCTCGCGGCCTGCGGCATCGGCGCGATCGAACAACGACTGCCCGGACCGCACCTGACCAACGGCCGCATCGGCCACGTCATCGGCGTGATCACCGACCCGTCCCACCGTCGCCGCGGTCACAGCCGAGCGATCATGCGCGCCCTGCAGGACTGGTTCCGCGACCGCGAAGCGTCCCGGGTCGACCTGTACGCCTCCCGGGAAGGCGAACCCCTGTACCGAGAGCTGGGCTTCACCGACCACCCCGACCCGGCCCTGTACTGGCGCCCATGAGCCCAGCTCATCGGCGCGTCCTGACCGTCTCCGCCGAGGCGGCGGATGTCAGGGGCGTGCGGCCGGGTGGTCCAAGGTGCGGCGACGTGCTGAGCCCCGTCAGTCGCCTCCCTTGAGCAGGCGTCGGGGGTTGTCGACCCTGAAGGCGTACGCGGCGGCTCCGCCCAGGCCGAAGCCGGGGTGGTGCGGGGGCTCGGCGTAGGGGCGGTCCGAGCCCTGGGCGACCGCGTCCACGCCCAGGGCGCGGACGATCGACTCGACCGCGCGGGGGCCGTAGGAGGACGTCTCGACGAACACCTTCGGGTCGACCCCGTTCTCTCCGTCGCCGCGGGCGGCGAAGCGCTCGCCGTGGAGCGGGGCGAGGCCCGCGAGCAGGGCGAAGCAGACACGGAGGCGAGGGTGGCGGGGGCGGCCGAAGGCACGGAAGGCGAACCAGGCGGCATGCATCTGCTGGACATAGGGGACCATGGCCGGCCACCAGCCGGGGCCGGCGGATCCGCCGGGTGCGGGGCCGGGGTGCACGAAGAGGGGCAGGTCACGCTCCTGAAGCAGGTCGAGCAGCGGGGCACAGCGCGCGTAGCCGGCCGCGTCGGCGAGGGCGTCGGCCGGGAGCTGGAGGCCGACGAAGCCCTGGTCGAGGTCCTTGGCTGTGGCGGCCGCGTCGACGTCCCGTACGCAGGCCGCGGCCCACGCGCCGAACGGCTCGGGCAGCGCGGCCGCGCCCTCGTGGTAGGCGTCGAGCAGGGGCCGTGCCGCGGCCGCCGGCAGCCACTCCACACCGATCGGCGTGGACAGGGAGACCAGCGCCCGGCCGAGGCCGTCGGCGGCGGCCAGCTCCGCACGCCGGGCGATGTCGTGGTCGCCCGGCCGGACCGCGAAGGGCGGCTCGCCCTCCAGATGGAGTGTCCAGCCGTCCAGGTACGGCGGCTCGCGACGCGCGCGCAGGGCCGCCACCAGCGACGGGGTCCACAGATGCTGGTGCACGTCCACAGTGGTCATGACGCTCCTCCCGCCAAGGCCCAGTGTCCTCCTGACCTGGCCGCTGGGACCGCTCGGCCCCGTTGTTAGGCTGAGCCGTGATCGGTTTCCCACCGCCCGGCCGGAACGCGCGATGAGCGCCGTCGATACCTTCCCCCTCGGCGCCTCCACCACGCTCGCCGAACTCGCCAACGATCCGCATCCGCGCCTCGCGCTGCTGCGGGCGCACGAGCCGGTGTCCTGGCTGCCCGAACTCGACGGCTGGCTGGTGACCCGCCGCGACCTCGCCCTGAGCGTCATGCGGGACGGCACGACCTTCACCGTCGACGACCCCCGCTTCTCCACCGCCCAGGTCGTCGGCCCCAGCATGCTCTCCCTGGACGGCGCCGACCACACCCGCCACCGCGACCCCTTCGCCGCTCCCTTCCGCCCCCGGGCGGTGCGCGACGGCTTCGCCGCCTTCATCGAGGAGGAGACCGACCGGCTGATCACCTCCCTCGCCCCCACGGGCGCCGGCGAACTGCGACGCGCTTTCGCCGGCCCTCTCGCGGTGGCCGTCGTGACCCAGGCCCTCGGACTGGCCGGTACGACCACGGAAACAGTCCTGACCTGGTACGACGCCATCGTGAGGGCGGTCTCGGACATCACCGCCGGACTGGACCCGGGCACCTCCGGCGCCCAGGCCTACGCGCAGCTGCGGGGCGCCGTCGAGGCCACCGTCGCCGACCCGGACACGTCCTCGCTGCTCGCTGCCGCCGCCGGACGGCTGACGGTGCCCGAGGTGGCCTCCAACGCGGCCGTGCTGATGTTCGGCGGCATCGAGACCACCGAGGCGATGATCACCAACGCGCTGCTCCACCTGCTCGGCGACCCCGGTCAACTCGCCCTGGTGAAGGACGACTTCGACCTGCTGGACGGCGCGATAGAGGAGTCGCTGCGCCTGGAGCCCGGCGCGGCCGTCGTGGACCGCTACGCCACCCGCGACACCGTCCTCGGCCCGGCCACCATCCGCCGCGGCGACCTGGTCACCGTCTCCCTGGCCGGGGCCAACCGCGACCCGGCCGTCTTCCCCGACCCCGACCGCTTCGACGTCCGCCGCCCCGAGGCCCGCCTGCAACTGGCCTTTGCCCACGGACCCCACCACTGCCTCGCCGCCCACCTCGCCCGCCTGGAGACCCGCATCGCCCTCCAGCGCCTGCTGGAACGCCTCCCCGCCCTCCGCCTCGACCCGGACCGCCCCGCGAGCCCGCACGGCCTGGTCTTCCGCAAGCCGCCCACCCTGCACGTGCTGTGGTCGTGACACGCTGAGGCGACCGCGGCACGCACCCACCCGGAACCGACAGGAGCTCCCCGTGACGTTCGACATCACCGCCCTCCGCTCCCAGTTCCCGGCCCTGGCCGCCGGCGTCGCCCACTTCGACGGACCCGGCGGCACCCAGACTCCCGAGCCGGTCATCCGGGCGATCGCCGACGCGCTCGCGAACCCCCTGTCCAACCGCGGCCACACCGCGCCCGGCGAGCGCAACGCCGAGGCCATAGTCACCGAGGCCCGCCGGGCCCTGGCCGACCTGCTGGGTGCGCATCCGTCCGGCATCGTCTTCGGCCGCAGCGCCACACAGCTGACGTACGACTTCTCCCGGACCCTCGCCAAGACCTGGGCGCCCGGCGACGAGGTCGTCGTCACCCGGCTCGACCACGACGCCAACATCCGCCCCTGGGTGCAGGCCGCGGCCCAGGCCGGCGCCACCGTGCGCTGGGCCGACTTCGACCCGGCCACCGGTGAGCTGACCGTCGACGACGTCCGGGCCGTGCTGTCCGGGCGCACCCGGCTGGTCGCCGTCACCGCCGCCTCCAACCTGATCGGCACCCGCCCCGCGATCCCCGAGATCGCCCGACTGGCGCACGAGGCCGGTGCGTTGGCCTACGTCGACGGCGTCCACCACACCGCCCACTCCCTGGTGGACCTGGAGTCGCTCGGCGCCGACTTCTACGTCTGCTCGCCCTACAAGTTCCTCGGCCCGCACCACGGAGTCCTCGCCGCCCGGCCGGAGTTGCTCGAGACCCTGCGGCCGGACAAGCTGCTGCCGTCCACCGACGCGGTCCCCGAGCGCTTCGAACTGGGCACCCTGCCCTACGAGTTCCTCGCCGGCACCCGGGCGGCGGTCGACTTCCTCGCCGACCTCGACACCGCTGCCGATGGGGGCCGACGCGAACGCCTGGCCGCCGCCTACACCGCCCTGGAGGCGCACGAACACGTCCTGCGCACCCAGATCGACAAGGGCCTCGCCGCCCTCGACGGCGTCGTGGTGCACTCCAGGGCCGCCGACCGCACCCCCACCGTGCTGCTGACCTTCGAACGGCACAGCACGGTGGACGCCTACGCCTTCCTCGCCGAGCGCGGCGTCCACGCCCCCTCGGGCTCCTTCTACGCCATCGAGGCCTCCCGCCGCCTGGGCCTCGGCGACACCGGCGGCCTGCGCGTCGGGCTGGCGCCGTACAACAGCGCGGAGGACGTCGACCGGCTGCTGACCGGGGTGTCCGACTTTCTCGCGCGGTAGTCCCGTCAGGGCTGCCCGCCACGCTCCAACGGGATCTTCTCGCCGGCCTCGACCGCGACCGGCAGACGGTTCTCGGCCGGTGGCAGCGGGCAGGTGGCCAGGTCCGTATAGGCGCAGGGCAGGTTGGCGGCGCGGTTGAAGTCGACCGTCACCCCGCCCTCGGCGTCGGGAGCGGCGATCTGCAGGGCGCGGTTCGCCGCGTACGTGGTCACGCCGGAGGTCTCGTCGGTGAACAGCACCATCAGCGCGCCGGGCTCTCCGCCGTTGAAGGCGGTGAGCCGGTACGCGGTGCCGTCCAGCTCGAACTCGACCTGTCCGGGGGAGTCGTACACGTGCTCAAGGCCCTCGACGGCGGCGCCCACGGTCACCGGGCGCGGCGCGTCGAAGGGCAGGAAGCGGCCGGTGAGGGCCCAGCGCGGGTCGGGCTCGTAGGCGGGAGTGAAGGTGAAGGCCGTACGCAGCGCGTTCTCGGGGTGGCGGGGCCGCAGGATGTCGTGGCCGCCGCGCTTGGCGACCTCGATCACCGCGTCGCCCCAGCCGACGTAGACGCTCGCGCGCTCGGCGAGTACGCCGAACTCGTGACGCCCGTGCACGACCTGCCCGTCCACCGTCACCTCCTCGCCCTCGTCGAGTTCGACGACCACGCCGTCGCCCGTGGCGGCCCAGGCGCCCGGCGCGTCCTCGAAGCGGGTGGGCTCCTCGGTCAGCCAGCGGAGGCTGGTGATCGCGAGGAAGCCGTGCGGGGCGGAGAGCACGGCCTCCTTCCGCCGGTGCCACTCCTCCCACTCCTGGACGTAGCTCACGCGGTCGACGTCTTGGACGGTCATGATGGTTCCCTCTCGCTGCACGGGCTCGTGCCGGGTGCAACCGTCACGGTGAGGCAGGTCATCCTGGCTGATGTTGCAATCGTATGAAATGGGCGTCAGTCGGATCCCCCGCGAGCGTTGTAGACCGTGATCTCACCGGCGTCGATGGCCTCGCGGTAGCCGCGGAACACCGCGATCGCCTCCTCGCGGAGCACATCTCCCGTGACCTTGATGCCGCGCGCCTCGAACTGCTCGGCCCAGTCGTCGGGCAGGGGGCCCTCGTCGAAGGTGGTGAGCTGCTCCAGTTCCTCTCCGGCGCCGGCCACCACCAGCCCGCGCACCCCGGACCACAGTGCCGCCCCGTAACACTGCACGCAGGGACGCCAGTTGACGACCAGCTCATGGGCCGGGAGGCCCTCGGCGCCGAGATCCCAGCCGCCGATCGCGGTCTGGGCCAGCGCTAGCGCGAGGACCTCGGCCTGGGCGCTGGAGATGTCGGAGGCGAGGACGACGTTCACTCCGACCGACACGATCCGGCCGGTGTCCTCCTCGGCCATGAGCGCCGCGAACGGGCCGCCGTCGCCCTCACGCCAGTTGCGGTCGGCCAGCCGGTGCACGAGCCGCATGCAGTCCTCACGCCCGGGACGGCGGCGGGCACGTCCGCCAGCTCGTCCTCGATCCAGGCCGGCAGCGAGAGGCGGAATTCGCCGGCGATGTCGATCATGCTGTGACTCTCTGTCCGGGGCGGTCGGTACCGCCGTGCCGACGGGACACAGGGTGCCGGGTCCCCACCTCCGACCGTTCGAGGCACTCGGCCGTGGATCAGTGGCGCGATCACCGTCACCCTCCGCGGGCGACCTCGTACCGTTTGTTGCGTCCGAGGCGGCGGTTACGCCAGGGTGCTCTGTCATGGACCGTGACTGGAGCCCCACCTTCCGTCCGACCCGCCGTCAACTCCTCGCCGCCGCAGGCGCCGTGCCCCTCGTGGGCGTGGCCCCCGCGGCGGTGGCACGACAGCGCACCGGCGCCCCCTCCCTGACCTTCACCCGGGCCACCAACGGCTCGGCGACACTCGCCGGCGACCAGTTGGTCGCCGAAGTGCAGGGCACCCTGTGGTCCCTGCCCCCAACCGGCGGTACGGCCCACCCCCTGACCCCGGCCGACCTGGAGCCCAACCGGCCCACCCACGCGCCGGACGGCGAGCTCATCGCCTTCTGCGCCTACCGGGATGGCGGATTCCACCTCTGGACCGTCCGCCCCGACGGCTCCGACCTGCGGCGCCGCACCGAAGGGCCCTGGGACGACCGCGGCCCGGCCTGGTCGCCCGACGGCACCCTGCTCGCCTTCTCCTCCGAACGCGGCGGCGACCCGGTCGCCGGCAGCCCGTACCGCATCCACGTCCTCGACCTGCGCACCGGCCGCATCACCCGCGTCACCGGCCTGACCGGCCAGGACGGCCCCCTCCAGGACGGAGCGTGGGAGGACTTCGACCCCACCTGGACACCGGACGGCACCCACATCCTGTTCGTCCGCGCGAAGACCGTCACCACCACCCTGGGTCTCACCGTGGAGGCCCGGACCATCGCCGCCGTCCGGGCCGACGGTCAGGGAGCGGTCGCCGTCCGGTACACCGAGTCCGAGGCCGCCCAGGTCATGACCCCCGCCGTGGCCCGGGACGGCCGCCTCGCCCACCTGCGCACGACCGCCGCCCCGAACGCCTCCTGCACCCTCGTCGTCGACGGCCACCCGGTCGCGCTCACCGGCGACCTCGCGCCGGTGCCCCCGCGCTGGACGCCCCGGGGCGAGCTGCTCCTCACCCTCGACGGCACCTTCACGCTCGTACGACCGGACAGCCCGGCGCACCCGGAGACCCTGCCCTTCGAGGGCACCCTGCCGGTGCGGCGGCCGCGGTACCGGACCAAGGAGTACGACCTGGGGGAGGGGCGGGCCCGTCCCGTGCGCGGCATTCATCTGCCGGCGCTCTCGCCCGACGGCCGGCAGATCGCCTTCGCCGCGCTCAACTCGCTCTGGCTGGCGGCGAGTTCGGGCGGGCGTCCGCCGCGGCGACTGCACACGGCCTCCTCCACCCGCTATCTGCTGGCCCCTTCGTGGGCGCCGGACGGGCAGTCGCTCGTGTATGCCGACGACCGCGACGGGCTGCTCGGCGTCTACCGGCACGATCTGGCCACCGGCGAGGAGGCCGCCCTCGCGACAGGGGGCCGGGTGCATCCGGCGCTGTCACCCGACGGGCAGCGGCTCGCCTGCCTCGACATGACCGGCCGGCTCCTCGTCCGCGACCTGGCCTCCGGCGAGGAACGCGTCCTGGCCGCGCCGCTGGGCGCCGGCGGACTGCCCGGCCGCCCCAGCTGGTCGCCGGACGGCCGCCACCTCGCCCTGTGCGACCGCAACCGGCTCAACTCGCGTTTCCGGGAGGGCTACAACCTCCTCCGGATCGTCGACGCCACTGACGGTGCGGACCGTTTGCACGCGGTGGCGCCCCACACCTCCGTCTCCGACCGCTACGACTCCGGACCGGTCTGGTCGCCCGACGGGCGCTGGATGGCGGTGATCGTGGAGTCCGCGCTGTGTCTGCTGCCGGTCGACCCCGACGGCACCCCGAACGGCGAACTCCGCACCCTCACCACCGAACCGGCCGACCACCCCTCCTGGTCCGCCGATTCCACCACCCTGCTCTACCTCTCCGCCGGACGCCTTCGCCTCATCGGTGTCGACGGCGGCCCCGCCCGCACCGTCCGCGTCCCCCTCGACGCGCCCAGACCCACACCCGCCGACGTCGTGGTGCGTGCCGGACGTCTGTGGGACGGCACCGGCGAGACGACCCGCGAGGACGTGGACATCGTGGTGAGCGGCGGACGGGTCACGGCGGTCGAGGCGCACCGATCGGGCCGCCGGGCCGCGCTCCACCGGGTCGACGCCTCCGGCCGGACCGTGATCCCCGGTCTGTGGGACACCCACACCCACCCCTGGCAGAGCACCTACGGCGGCCGCCAGACCGTCGGCCAGCTCACCTACGGCATCACCACGGCCGTCTCGCTGGGCGGCTTCGCCTACGAACAGGCCCGGCTGCGCGAGGCGGTGGCCACCGGACAGCTCGCCGGGCCCCGGCTGCTGACCACCGGCGAACTCCTCGACGGGGCGCGCGTCGCCTACAGCATGGGCCGCGCCCACCGGACCAGGGACGGACTGCTGCGCTCCCTGGAGCGGGGCGAGGCGCTGGACTGGGACTTCGTGAAGACGTATGTGCGGGCGCCGGCCTGGGTGATGGCGGAAGCGGCCCGTTTCGCCCACGAGCGGCTCGGTGTCCGCGCGGGAAGTCATCTGCTCTCGCCCGGCGTCGAGGTCGGCCAGGACCTGACGACCCATCTGCAGGCCACCCAGCGCGCCGAGTTCGGGCACGCCGTCACCGCGACGGGCCGCGCCTACCAGGACGTCGTGGAGATCTACACCGCGCGCGGGGTGCGTTTCTCGATGATCGCCACCCCGTTCACCGCCGTCCCCCTGCTCGGCGCGGACCCCGCCCTCGCCGAGGATCCCCGGGTCACGGTGGTGATGCCGCCGTGGGACTCGGCGACCGTCAAGCAGTCGGCCGGTGTCGCGCCCACCGCGGCCCAACTCGCCACCCTGCGCACGGAGACCGACGTCTACCGGCGGATCCTGGCCGCCGGCGGACTCGTCGCGCTCGGCACGGACCAGCCGCTCGTCCCCGTCGGCCTCTCCCTCCACCTCGGCCTGCGCGCCCTGCACCGCGGCGGCCTCTCCCCGGCCCAGGCCCTGCGCACGGCGACCGTCCTGCCCGCCCGTCTCTTCGGCCTCGACCGGGACCTCGGCACCGTGGAGGAGGGCAGGCTGGCGGACCTGACCGTCGTCGACGGCGATCCGTTCACGGACTTCGACACCCTCGTGCATACCGTCGCGGTACTGAGGGGCGGAGTGCCCTACACCACCGAGGAGTTGACCGCCGCATTCGAGCCGGCCGCCCGGAGCACGGTCGAAGCCGAGGAGGACTGGCTCGCGATGGGGAGGCTGATGCGCAGGGACGCCTGCTGCGACGCCCACTGAGCCGCAAGCCTCAGTGCGCCGCCCGAGCGGGGAGCACGGAAAGCAGGTGGGTGATCAACGGCGTCAGGTCCAGGCCGTCCCGCACGCAGTGATCTCCCGGGTGACCAGGTCACCGAGGGCGGCGGGCGCGGCCGTACCCGGCAGGTTGCCGACCTGGACGAGGGTGCCGCAGCGAGCCGTGGCCCGCAGCACGGGTCCGAGCGCGGCCGGGGCGCCGGACCCCTCGGCGCCCATGGCCCGGGCGACCGCGAGGGAGGAGGGCGCCAGGTCGGCGGCGTGCAGCGCGACGGCCAACAGCTCGGCTGGCGCCCCCTGTTGGGTGTCCACGCCGTCCGGGAGCGGACGGATCCGGGCGGCCGGTGACCGTCCGGTTGAACTCCGTTTTGGGGACTGGGGTGGAGCGGGGGGATCAGAGCTCGACGTGGCCGGCACGCAGGGCGGGGAGCCGGTCGGTGATCGCGGTGGTGAGGGTGTCGTCGTCCGCCAGGTCCGCGGCTCCGGCGGCCCGCAACAGGGCCGGTACCGGTTCCGGAGAGGCACTCAACGCCCAAGCTGCGAGGGCGAGTTCGAGGACCGGGGTCCGGGCACCGCGGGCGCGCAGCTCGCGCAGTGCGGGCAGCCAGCGCTCCCTGACCTTCAGCGGGCCGTCGGTGGCGATCTGCCGCAGCAGGTGCCGCATGGCGGGGTTGCGGAACCGCAGGACGAGATCGTCGGCGTAGGCGAGCGGATTCGGACCGCCGGCGGGGAGCGTCGGGGCGACCTCGGCGCACAGGGCCCGCACCAGACGCTCGCCCCAGTCGGTCGCCATGGTCTCGGCGACGGTGGTCAGCCCGGCGGCGGCACCCAGGTGGGCGAGAGCGGAGTGGGAGCCGTTCAGCATGCGTAGTTTGGTGAGTTGATACGGCGTCACGTCGGGAACGAACAGGGCCCCGTCCCGCTCCCAGGGTGGCCGCGGCGCGGCGAAGGAGTCCTCCAGGACCCACTGCCGGTACGGCTCGGCGGTGACGGCCAGGGCGTCGGGCATCCCGAGCGCTTCCCGGGCCGCCGCCAGGTCGGCCTCCCCGGTCGCGGGCACGATCCGGTCCACGACCGTCGCCGGGAAGGCGACGGCCTCGGCCATCCGGTCCAGGACCGCCGCGCGGTCGGGCCAGCTCGACGCCCGTACGAAGTCGTGCACGACCCGCGCCGACGCGGCCCCGTTGTCCGCCATGTTGTCGCAGGACACGACACTGATCGGTGGGGCGCCTGCCCGCATCCGGGCCGCCAGTCCGGTGGCCAGCCGTCCCACCACCGTGGTGAGCGGCCCCGCGGGGTCCGCCGCGAGGTCGGCGGCGACGGCGACGGCGTCCGTGTCCAGCCCGCCGGCCAGCGGCGACCGGTGATATCCCTTCTCGGTCACCGTCAGCGTCACGACCGTCACCTCGGGGTCGGTGAGCAGGGCGTCGACGGCCTTGGCGTCCGGGCCCATGGCCAGCGCGCCGACGATCGAGCCGACGATCCGCGTGCGGTTGCCCTCCGGCCGCCGTTCGGTGAGGGAGTACAGACAGTCCTGATCCCGCAGGGCGGCTACCACGTCCGTCGAGTGGGGTGCCACGGCGGTGATGCCCCACGGTTCGCCGGCGTGCTCGGTGTAGACGGCCTGGTGTGCGCGATGGAAGGCGCCGAGGCCGAAGTGGACGAGGCGGGTGCGCAGGTGGGCCGGGTCGACCGAGGGGCGCAGCCCGGCGGGGAGGCGGGAGACCGTCGTACGGTTCAGTGGCGCGCTCACCAGTCGTGCACCGAGCCGTCGAGGCGGCGTGCGACCGGGAGATAGCGCCGCTGGTAGGGGAAGCGTTCGGCGGCCTTGTCGTCGTACTCGACGCCCAGACCCGGCTCCTCGGAGGGGTGCAGCATGCCGTCGGCGAAGGTCACGCCCGTGTGGAACACCTCGGCGGTCTCGGCGGGGTGACCCATGTACTCCTGGATGCCGAAGTTCGGTACGGCGAGGTCCAGATGGACGGCGGCGGCCATGCTGACCGGGGAGAGGTCGGTCGCCCCGTGGGAGCCGGTGCGCACCTGGTGGAGTGCCGCGAGGTCGAAGATGCGGCGCAGGTGCGTGATGCCGCCCGCGTGCACGACGGTCGTGCGGACGTAGTCGATGAGCTGCTGGGTGATCAGGTGCTGGACGTCCCAGATCGAGTTCATCACCTCGCCCACCGCGATCGGTGTGGTGGTGTGCTCGCGGATGAGGCGGAAGGACTCCTGGTTCTCGGCCGGGGTCGGGTCCTCCATCCAGAACAGCCGGCACGCCTCGACACTCCTGCCGAAGCGTGCCGCCTCGATCGGGGTCAGCCGGTGGTGCACGTCGTGCAGGAGGTGGAAGCCGAAGCCGAACCGTTCGCGCACGGCCTCCAGATAGGAGGGCGCGAAACCGAGGTAGGCCTCGGTGTCCCAGGGCTGCTCCTCGGGCAGGTCGGTGGCGGCGGGCTCGTACACCGCGCCCTTGCGCACGCCGTACGTCCCCCCGACGCCGGGCACGGCGGCCTGTGCGCGGACGGCCCGGTAGCCCAGCTCCAGATAGCGCTGGACGTCGTCCAGCAGGGAGGGCACGTCGGTGCCGCTGGCGTGGGAGTAGACGAGGACGCCGTCGCGGGAGCGGCCGCCGAGCAGCTGGTAGACGGGCAGCCCGGCCACCTTGCCCTTGATGTCCCACAGCGCGGTGTCCACGGCGGAGATCGCGGTCATGGTCACCGGGCCGCGCCGCCAGTAGGCGCCCTTGTAGAGGTACTGCCACATGTCCTCGATGCGGGCCGGGTCCCGGCCGATCAGCAGCGGGACCGCGTGGTCGCTCAGATAGCTCGCGACGGCCAGCTCGCGTCCGTTGAGGGTGGCGTCGCCGAGTCCGGTCACCCCGTCGCTGGTGGTGATACGCAATGTGACGAAGGTGCGCCCGGGGGACGCGACGAGCACCTCGGCCCGCTCGATCGTACTCACTTGCGGCTCCCGTCCTGTCGTACAGTACTTGTATACAAGCATCCGTCGCGCAGCCCGGCAAGGCCCTCTCGGCTGCGCTTCAGGGGCCGGAGCGCTACGTAGGATGGGCACATGGCTCAATCGAACGGGCGGCGGACGAGTCGGCGCGACATCTATCTCAGGCTGCGTCAGATGGTCCTGACCCTTGACCTCGCCCCGGGCGCCGCCCTCTCGGAGAACGAGCTCGCCGCGTCCCTCGGCGTCAGCCGCACCCCGGTGCGGGAGAGCCTGATCCTGCTGGCCCAGGAGGGGCTGGTGCAGGTCTTCCCGAAGATCGGGTCGTTCGTGTCCCGGGTGGACCCGGCGCGGGTCGCCGACGCGCAGTTCCTGCGGGAGGCCGTGGAACTCGCCTCCCTGGAGGACCTGCCCGAGCGGCTCGACGCCGAGGTCGTCGAGGAGCTGCGGGACAACCTCGAACGGCAGCGCGGCACGGGCCTGGACCTGGAGGAGTTCTTCGCCCTGGACGAGGCATTCCACCAGGGCCTGATGCGGCTGAGCGGGCACGGCAACGTGTGGACCACGGTCGCCGCCGCCAAGGGTCACCTCGACCGGGCCCGGCGGCTCGGCCTGCACGAGAACGAGTCACCGGCCGTCTTCGCCGACCAGCACCACGAGATCCTCGCCGCCGTCGTCGGCGGTGACGTCGCCCTCGCCCGCACCGCCATGCGCGCCCATCTGCGGGCCGTCTTCGACGACATCGAGCGCATCCGCGCGCATTCACCCGAACTCTTCGTCACCGGCACCCCGACCGTCCCGGTGCGCCGCAACATCGTCGTCTGGGAGTGACCCCTTCCGCTCAAGGCCCGATCTTCACCACCCGGGCCCAGGCGGGCGGCGCGAGAGGTACGTAGTCCGGGTCCTCCTCGTCCCACGAACCACCCGACCGGGAGAACAGCCCCACCACGGTCCGGCAGGCCGGTCGGGCCTCCGGCCACGGTGTCTGCCCGTCGGTCAGGGCCACGACGACATCGGGGCGCGGACGCGTCCGCAGCGCCGTGGCGAAGCCGGTGCGCAGGTCCGTACCCCCGCCGCCGAGCAGCGGGATGCCCTCGCCGCGGCACAGGGGGTGCGCGATCCGGGCCGCCGCGTCGCACGGCACCACCGTGACCAGGTCGCGCCGGCCGCCCACGGCACGGGAGATCGCGGCCACCTCCAGCAGGGCGCTGCCCAGTTCGGCGTCGCTGACCGAACCGGACGTGTCGATGATCACCGACACCCGGGGCGGACGGCGCCGCAGACTCGGCAGCACCACCCCGGGCACCCCCGCCGAGCGCCGCGCCGGACGGCCGTAGGAGTAGTCCTCGCCCGCACCGCCCCCGGACGCCGCCGACCGCACCGCGGCACCCAGCAACTCCCGCCACGGCTGCGGCGGATGGAACGCCTCCTCGGCCCACCGCCGCCAGCCCTCCGGCGCGTGGCCCGGGCGGCCCTTGATCCCCTGCGCCACCCGATAGCGCACCCCGTCCTGTTCCTGCCGGCTCAGCGCGTGCGCCCCGTCGGGGCCCAGCTCCCACTCCCGCTCCAGCCCGTCGGCGCCGCTGCCGCAGTCCAGCCAGGCCATCTCCTGCAGCCGCGGACCGAGCCGGAACAGGCGCAGGTAGTCCTCCATGAGCTGTCCCGCGGGCAGCTGCAACAGCCCTGGGTGGGCGGCGCCCCGGGGCCAGGCCAGCCCGTCGCCGTAGATGTCGTCGTTGATCTCGAAGTCCGCTGCGATGTTCATGCGCAGCCGCTCGCCCGGTCCGGACAGCCCGAGCTCCTTCGCGACCCGGTCGCTGCGCCCGTGATGGTCGCGCAGCAGGTGTGACACCTCGTGCACCCACACCCCGGCCAGCTCCTCCACCGGCATCCGGTCCACGAACCCCGGTGAGACGTAGCACCGCCAGTACCGGTCCACGGACATCGTCGGCACCTGCCGTGACTCCACGGTGTGCAGCGCGAACAGGGCCGTCGCCAGATAGGGGCGGGCGCGGGCGGCCTGCAGCCGGGCCGCGTAGAGCTTGTCGAAATCCAGCGCCCCCGACTCAGGGTCCGGCGCCCCCGGCGCCCCGGTGGTCATCGCCGCCCCGGCTTAGCCGCCACCGTCCGGGCCGCCGCCCGGTCCGCCCGCCGGGAGAGGGTCACCACACCGGCCAACTGCTCGATCGACTCGGGCACTTCCCAGCCCTGCTGCCGCAGCGAGGCGAGCGTGGTCGCGGGGACGACGACCAGGTCGGGCGCGCCGGTCTCCACGGCCCGCACGAGCAGCGCCCACGCGGCGTCCCAGCGGGACCGGTCCGGCCGGGCGCGCACCGCGGCCACCACACCGTCCAGTGCGGCCTGACGCAGATCGCCCCGCTCGGGCAGGACGGCCCCCGCCGGGTCCGCGAGCAACACCTCCGGATCGGGGAGGTCCATACGGTCCACACTCGCCAGCAGCTCCAGCCCCGGCCCGTCACCCACGGTTCCGCGGACCAGAAGGGACAGCACGTCCCGCGAGGAACCGGCGGCGGTCGCGAACGCGATCAGCCGCAGCGTCATCTCCCAACTGCGCGGCGACGGCCAGGCACCGCCCCGCCTGGTCTCGCTGCCCGGCAACTGGTGCACCAGCTTCGGCCGGGCGGCCAGCAGCCCGCACACCGCACGGCGGGCGAAGTCCACGGCGTCGGCCAGCAGTTCGGGATCGAGCCGCGGCAGCGTCGCGACGGGCCAGGTGCCGCCCAGGCCGCGGACGACGACCTCGTGGTCGTGGGTCCACTGCAGATGCACGAACCGGTTGGCCAGCGGCGGGCTCAGCTCCCAGCCGTCGGCGGCCGAGGAACGCGGGTTGGCCGCGGCCACGATCCGTACACCGGGCGGCAGTTGGAGCGCTCCGATGCGCCGCTCCAGCACCAGCCGGAGCAGCGCGGCCTGCACGGCGGGCGGCGCGGTGGACAGCTCGTCCAGGAACAGCAGTCCGCGCCCGGCCCGCACCAGCCGCACGGCCCAGTCCGGCGGGGCCATCGGCACGCCCTGCTCGGCGGGATCGTCGCCGACGATGGGCAGTCCGGAGAAGTCGGAGGGCTCGTGCACGCTGGCGATCACCGTGGTGAGCGGGAGGTCCAGGGCGGCGGCGAGCTGGGTCAGGGCGGCGGTCTTGCCGATCCCCGGCTCACCCCACAGCAGGACCGGCAGATCGGCGGCGACGGCCAGGGTCAGGGCCTCCAGCTGGATGTCGGGCCGGGGTTCGGTGGTGTTCGCGCGCAGGAGCGTCAACAGCTCGTCTGCGACGTCGAGTTGGGCGGTGGTGGAAGACGGCATGGATCATCACCTTTTCAAGTCGGATTGGCATCGTGGGAGGGCTCGGCGAAACCCGGGACGGTGTCCCGTCAGCGGAGCAGGCAGTCGCGTGGGTGCGAGCGATAGGTCCCGGGGCGGGGCACACGCGGGCGCATCCGTCCGGGTGGCGGGCCGATGAGCCCCGCCCGGTAGAGGCCGTACGTGATCCGCCGCCGCGCCGCGTCCTCCAGCGCGTCCCGCAGGGCGCCCTCGCGCAGCACCGCGTCCGGGCCCAACAGGCCCTCCACGACGGCCAGCGCGCCGGCGGTGTCGCCATGGTCGAGACGTTCGCGGACGCCGGCGAGACAGTCGGGGCGGCGGTGGGCCCGGTCGATGGCCTGGAGGCAGGGCAGGGGCGTGCCGGTCAGCGCGGCCAGCAGCTCCTCGCGGCGGATCTCGGCCGGGTCGTGGTCCAGCGGTGCCAGCACGCCGTCGACGAGGCCGATACGATGCCGGGCTCCCCGGCACTCCACGACGTGCGCCCGGGCGGTCCACTCCTCGTCAGCGGCCGGGGTGACGGGTGACCACTCCGGTACGAGCGCCCGGGCGACGAGCGGATGCAGCCGATCGGCGTCGATCGCACCAGCTCGGACCAGTTCGAGGTCGGGCAGCACCCAGGTCGCGGCGTCGGGCAGGACCGGCAGCCCCGAACCACCGCCTTCGGCCACCTCCGCGACACGCCAAGCGGAAGGCCCGGCACCGCCCGCGTCCGTGACAACGCGCAGCACCAGCCGGCACCGACGCGCGATCCGTACCAGGACGGCCCCCGCCCCCGGGTCCCCGCCCCGGCCGTCGGCCAGGAGCAGCGCCCCCGCTTCCGCCGCCCACCGGTCGACGGCGCACGGGTGCTCGAGCGCCACCGCCCGCAGAGCCTCCGGACACGGACGCCCGTCATGGTGGCGATCCGCACCGCAACGTGCCCGCAGCTCGCCCGCCCTGCGCGCATCCCACAGATGACGATGCAGGTCCAGACGGAACCGCGGGCTGGGGTGAGGATGCGGATGACGGCAATCGTCGGCGTCCGGCCGGGAACCGTCCCACAGGCCGAGGCTGATTCGCTGACCGGCGTCAGCCCAGGCGGGCGGGGTCCGGACCACGAGATGCAGGGGACGGGGGCGGCCCGGGAGCTCGTAGCGGGCCAGCGTGATCGTCAGCGCCGGGCGCAGCAGTCCGTCCGGGGCGATCCTCGGCATGTGCCAGCGCAGCAGGTCGGGTGCCAGATGCCGTAGATCCGCGCGGAGTCGGGCCGCGAGGTCACGGCCGTGGACACGGGCAACGGAACGCAGGTCGAGATCGACGTCGACGCGCGCGGCGGCGCACGCGCCTGCCCAGTCCCCGGCGAGGCGGCGGGCGGTCGCGGTCTCGATCATGGCGGGCGGCACGGCGAACTCGCGCACGCGCAGCCACAGGGAGAGGCGGGAATCCCCGTTCGCGAAGTGGGGGTGAGTGGCCATCAGCACTCACCTGACGCGGACGGGACCCCCAATCTGTCAGCAGAAGGAGTCATCGCCGGGAGCGTAGCCTCCGGCCATCGCGACCCGCCAACGCTTTTTCGTGTGTGTGCGTTAGGCTGATCCTACTGCTTGAAATATCAAACAGATGGGTGATGGGTGCCGCGCGCCCGGATCGAGGTCGGTTCCATGCATGTCGTCATCAGCGGTTCATCGGGGCTGATCGGCGGTGCCCTCGCCGCGTCGCTGCTCGCCGACGGTCACCGGGTGACCCGGCTGGTCCGCCGGGAGCCGCAGGTCCGGGCCGACGGGAGCGAGGAGGCGCGCTGGGAGCCGCGGGCCGGTGGCGTGGATCCGGCGGTGCTGGACGGGGCCGACGCCGTCGTCGGGCTCGCCGGGGCGGGGATCGGCGACCGGCGCTGGACGGCCGCGTACAAGGCACGGATCCGGGAGAGCCGGGTACGCGGCACCGGCGCCCTCGCCACGGCGATCGGCGACTGCGCGAAGCCCCCGGCGGTGTTCGTGTCGGGCTCCGCGGTCGGTTACTACGGCGAGACCGGCCAGGACGTCGTGGACGAGTCCGCGCTGCCGGGCCAGGACTTCCTGGCCGGTGTGTGCCAGGAGTGGGAGGCGGCGGCCGGCGGTGCACGGGCGGCCGGGACACGGGTGGTGACCACCCGGTTCGGGATCGTCGTGTCGGCGAAGGGCGGTGCGATGGGACAGCTGCTGCCACTGGCCCGGGCGGGACTCGGCGGCCGGCTGGGCGACGGACACCAGTACTGGAGCTATATCGCGCTGCCCGACACGGTCCGTGCCCTGCGGCACCTCATCGACAGCGAGACGGTCGCCGGCCCGGTCAACATGACCACCCCGCACCCCGCGACCAACCGCGACATCACCGCCGCCATCGGCAGGGCGCTGCACCGCCCCACGATCCTGCCCGTCCCCGCCTTCGCCCTCCGTCTGGCCCTGGGCGAGTTCGCCGACGGCATCCTGATGAGCCAGCGCGTGCTGCCGGCCCGCCTCCTGGAATCCGGGTTCACCTTCGAACACCCGACGTTCGAGGAGGCCGTGACGGCGGCCGTTCGCTGAGGCGTCCGCCGGGGGGTCCCCGCCCGCCGCATGGTGACGCAGCTCCCTGGGCTGCCGCCGAATGCGGTGGCCGTGCCCCCGCGCGGGGCCCAACCTCGGCGTTCGTGAACGACAACGGACCGGACGACACCCAGGCCGACGCGCGCGTGACCTGCCGCCGGGGCAGGAAGACCGCCCTCGCCCCGCTCGAGACCGACGACGCCGAACACCTCCAGCGGTGGAGGTCCGACCCGGTCGCCGCCCATGAGATCGGTGTCTGGCCGCGCTCCCTGTCCTGGCTGCGCGAACGCGTCGAGCGGGACATCGACGACGTGGACCGCGACGACCCACTCGTCCTGCCGCCCGACGGCACCCCGATCGGCTACACCGCCCCCATCGACCAGGACCTGGCCGACGGCACGGCGGAGGCGGTCCTGATGCTGGCGCCGGAACACCGAGGCAGTGGACATGGCACCGACGCCCTCGACACGCTCGTCGACCTCGCCTTCGGTGAACTGCGGCTGCACCGCGTCACCTACGAAGGCGTGGACGAACGGCCCCGCGACGGCAGCCGCCCGCCCGCCGACCTCGCGGCCCTGGTCTCCGGCGGCCGGCTACGCGTCACACCCATCGTCCACGAGGACTTCCTGCCCGCTCCGCCGCCGGGATCTTCCAGTCCAACCTCAGCGGCGAGGGCTCCCTGGACAACGCACGGGAGGGCATCGCCTGCGACGCCGCCTGGTTGTCCGGTGCCGTCGGGCGCGAGGTCCTGGAGCCCTTCACCCTCTACGAACAGCAGCAGAACCGGTCCCCTTGGACCGGGCCACCCTCGAACTGGGTCTCACCGGCCTCTGGAGCTGAGGCGGCTCACCCGCTTCTGGCGAGGATGCTCAGCGCGTTCGCGGCGACGACCGCACCGATGCCCGCCCACTCCGCCCACCCCGGACGCTGCCCGAGAGCGACCAGGCCGACGACGGCGGCCAGGACCGGGTTGACGCTCATGAACAGGCCGAACGCCTCCGCCGGGACCCGGCGGAGGGTGAACAGGTCCGCCAGATAGGGCACCGCCGAGGACAGCACCCCGGCCGCCACGGCGCACCCCACCGCCGAGGCCGTCGGCGGCTGCCGCAGCACCACCACCACACCGACCGGCAGGAACAGCACGGCGGACACGCCGGCCGCCGCCGCGGATCCCTGGGCGCCGGGGACCCGTCGGCCGACCGTCCGGTTGAGCAGGATGTACGAGGCCCAGCAGACGGCGGCGAGGAGACCGAGCCCGAGGCCGACGTAGTCCGTCGAGGGCCGCGGGCGCATCAGTGTGACGGCCCCGGCCGCCGCGATCACCGCGCAGCAGGCGTCCACCCGGCGCCGCGCGCCGGCCAGCGCGACGGTGAGCGGGCCGAGGAACTCCAGCGTCACCGCGAGCCCGAGACCGATCCGGTCGATGGCGGTGTACAGCGACAGGTTCATCGTGCCGAACACCACGGCCAGCAGCAGTACCGGCTGCCACTGCCGCCAGGTGAAGGTCCGCAGGCGGGGCCGGCCGACGGCCAGGAGGACGAGCGCGGCGACGTACTGCCGGACCGCCACCACCCCCAGTGGACCGAGCACCGGGAAGGCGAGGGAGCCGATCGCCGCACCGGTCTGGTTCGACAGACCGCTGGCGACCATGGCGACGACGCCCGCGAACGGCCGCGAGGAGGGGCGGGCCGGGGCGGAGGCCGTGCGGGCCGGCGGGAGCGTGCGTACGGGTCGCATGGGCCGATGATGGGACGAGCCGGTGTATGCGCAAAATGCGTATGGTGCTCGATCCATACGCTGGAGTCATGGATGTGGAGCTGAGGCAGTTGCGGTGCCTCGTCGCGATCGTCGACGAGGGCACCTTCACCGACGCGGCCATCGCCCTGGACGTCTCCCAGGCGGCCGTGTCCCGCACGCTGGCCTCGCTGGAACGGTCCCTGGGGGTACGGCTGCTCCGGCGCACCTCGCGCGAGGTGACGCCCACCGCAGCGGGGTTGAGGGTGCTGGCGCACGCCCGGCGGGTGCTCGGCGAGGTCTCCGAACTCGTCCGCGCGGCGACCTCGGACCACACCAGCCTGCGGATCGGTTACGCCTGGTCGGCGGTCGGCCGGCACACCGCGGCCTTCCAGCGCCGCTGGGCCGCGGCCCACCCCGAGACCGACCTGCACCTGGTCCGGGTCAACACCGCGACGGCCGGACTGGCCGAGGGCAGCTGCGAACTCGCCGTCGTACGCAGGCCGTTGGGCGACGACCGGCGCTTCGACACCGCCATCGTGGGCCTGGAGCGACGGCTGTGCGCCCTGGCCGCGGACGACCCGCTCGCCCGGCGCCGTTCAGTGCGGCTCGCCGACCTCAGCGATCGCACGCTGCTCGTCGACCGGCGCACCGGCACGACCACCGCCGACCTGTGGCCGCCCGACGCCCGCCCGGCCACCGAGGAGACCCACGACGTCGACGACTGGCTCAACGTCATCGCCGGGGGCCGGCGCATCGGCATGACGGCCGAGTCCACCGCCCACCAGTACCCCCGCCCCGGCGTGGTCTACCGGCCCGTCCGTGACGCCGAGCCCATCGCCGTACGGCTGGCCTGGTGGCACGACGACCCCCACCCGGCGACCCCGGCGGCCATCGAACTGCTCACGGAGCTGTACCGGGACGGCTGAGCGACGGCGCGGACGGTGCTGTAGCGCCGTCCGCGCCGCCTTTCCGGTCCCGTCAGCTCGTGGCCCGAACCGCGTCGCGGATCAGCGCGGCGACCTCCTCGGACCGGGAGACGGCGACCGCGTGCGAGGCGCCCTCCAGCTCGACGGTCGTCGCCCCGGCGCGCTTGGCGCCGAAGCGCTCCACCTCCGGGTTGATCGCCTCGTCCGCGCCCGCCACCAGGGCCCAGGACGGCTTGGTCTTCCACGCGGCGGCCGAGGCCGGCTCGGTGAACGACGAGGCGGCCAGCGGGCGCTGCGACACCGCCAGCGTCTTGGTGACCGGGGCCGGGACGTCGGCGGCGAAGATGCCGGGGAACGCCTCGGCCTGGATGGTGACCTCGACCGCGGGCTCCCCGCCCTCGACCGGGTACGTCCACTCCTTGAGGTTGCTGCTCAGCGGCGAGAGCGGGAAGCGCCCCTGCAGCTCGCCCAGGCTCTCGCCCTCCTCGGGCACGTAGGCCGCGACGTAGACCAGGCCGACGACGTTCTCCACGGCACCGGCCACGGTGATGACCGCGCCGCCGTAGGAGTGCCCCACGAGGACGACCGGGCCGTCGATCTGCTCGGCCACGGAGGCGATGTAGGCGGCGTCGGCGGCCAGCCCGCGCAGCGGGTTCGGGGGCGCGATCACGGGGATGCCCTGGTTCTGCAGCTCCGCGACGACACCGGCCCAGCTGCCGGCGTCGGCGAAGGCGCCGTGCACGAGAAGGGCGGTGGGTGTGGTGGTCATGTCGGCTGTCTCCCGGCTCAGTTGGTGTGGAGGGCCGCGCGCAGGGTGGCGACGGCCTGGTTGATGGCGGCCTCGGCGGCGTGGGTCTCGCGCAGGGCGTTGAGCATCACGAAGTCGTGGATGATGCCCTGGT
>NZ_JBEXPK010000055.1:0-49608 GCF_040612015.1 Streptomyces sp. NPDC006476
TCGCCACACGCTACGAGAAACGGGCCTACACCTACCTCGGCACAGTCACCCTCGCAGCACTCATCGTCTGGCTCCGCACATGATCCGAGAAACAGCGCCTAGGGCAGTTCCCTCAGCGGCGGAAGGAGTGGCTGATGCAGACGCCGTTCAGGGAGACGAAGCGGCCGTGACCCCCGAGTGGTGGTCAGGGCCAGTGCCGTGTCCTTGCCACCCCAAGTCACTTGTCTTGGTCACTTCGGCGGGCTACTTCAGCAGCATAGGAAGCCTTAGATGATCGCTTGGCCCAGCTTGTAGCGGTTGAGGTACTGATGCCGAGAAGGCGGTTGACCACTGCGGCTGGGACTTCGGCGGTCCAGTCACGGATTGCGGCTGAGCGGCTGGGCAAGGACCGGATCCCTAGCCGCTTGAGTCAGGCAGCGAGAGTGACGTGGCTGAGGTGTCGGCCCGGACGAATCCCAGTGAAGAGCCAAGGAGCGTCGATCTGACCGATCTGGCCGTTGCGGCGGCGGTCAGTCGCGATCTGCTGGACCAGGTTCCCCATGTCAGGCGATAACTCAAGGGGGTCCTTTCCGAGGCGCAGAAGACGCGTTCCCCGCGGACGACACGTCAGGTCGTGTTCAGCTTCCTGCAGGGTGACAGCTCGCAGACCCGGGCGCTCACCGGCAGCGCGATCCAGGGCATGTACCAGCCGCCGACCTCCGCGCTCAACACGCTCGGCAAGCACGGCAAGGTGTACTACGGCAAGTCCCTGCTCTCGTTCTACCTCATTTCGGCGAAGCCCGGCCCGCTGCAGGACGTGCGGATCCGCAAGGCCCTGTTCCTGGCGCCGAACCGGACCGCGGTCGCCGCTACCGCCTTCGGCGGCGCCGCGATCGCCTCCCGCAGCATGGTGCCCGGCGACGCGTACGGGCCAGTGACGGCGACGAAGAGCGGCGGTACCGGAGGCAGTGCCGACGAACTCGCCCAGGCCAAGAAACTCGTGAAGGAGGCCGGCTTCCCGAAGGGGAAGATCGTCTGCGCCGGAGCCCCCGCCGTCAGCGACACCCTGACCCAGACTCTGCAGGCCATCGGCGTAGCGCCTGACCATCGGATACGACACGTTCGCGTCGTGCTCCTCAACGAGCCGGTGGAAGATCCGCGTGACCGTGTGCCGCTGCTTGCTCGGCGCATCCAGGTCAGCCCGTAGGATCTCGTCGATCACCGCCTTGTACGGATCCAGTGCCGACCGGCCGCGGCGGCAACGGCTTGCGCGGCTCGGTCCGCTAGGCCCTGGACTCAGCCTGGCCGGAAGACCTGCCCTCGATGCCCAAGCACGTCGAAGACACCCGCGCGAAACTCAAACGCCTGGTCAGCCTTTCCTCGACGAGACCGAACCCGGGCTGTTCGCACAGCCCGGCCCTCAGGCCCCGACAGCCCCGCCGACCAGCAACCCTGATCCAGACCAGCGGGCAAAACGGTAGAAGACTCGCTTATTGCCCGCTGAGCTCGCGCGTTGGCGTCAGGAACGAAGGGTGCGCAGTCCGGTGCGGATTTCGCCGACCAGGATCTCGGGCTGTTCCAGGGCCGCGAAGTGCCCGCCCTTGTCGGCCTCGCCGTAGTGGATCAGATTGCTGTAGGTGTCTTCGATCCAGCTGCGTGGCACGCGTGGGATGTCCCTCGGGAAGACGGTCACCGCGACCGGAAGCGTCACCTTCGGGCCGGCGAAAGTGAGCGATCTGTTCTCCCAGTAGATGCGGGCGGACGACGCTGCGCTGTTGGTGAACCAGTAGAGGGATATCGCATCGAGCATGTCGTCGACGCTGACAGCGTCCTCGGCGAGCCCGTGGTTGTCGGTCTTGGACTGGAACTTCTCGTAGATCCAGGCCACCTGGCCGACGGGAGAGTCCGCCAGGGCGAAGCCGACAGTCTCCGGCTTCGTGCCCTGAAGGTGGTTCGACCCACCGAGATCACCGGCGTAGAGGGCGAGGGTCTCCACGGCGTCGCGCTGTTCGGGCGACAAGGTGTCGGGTATCTGTGCCGGAAAGGCGTACTGGGTGTTCAGGTGAATTCCAAGAAGCCCCTCAGGTTGCATGGCCCCGAGGGCGGTGGTGACGACGGCACCCCAATCGCCGCCCTGCGCGGCCCATCTCGTGTAGCCGAGTCGCTTCATCAGCTCCACCCATGCGCTGGCGATGCGCGAGACGGTCCACCCGGTCTCCGTGGGCTTCTGGGAGAAGCCGAACCCGGGGAGCGAGGGGACGACGACGTCGAATGAGTCGGCGGCGTCTCCTCCGAACGCAACCGGATCGGTCAGCGGGCCGATCAGCTTCAGGAACTCGACGATCGAGCCCGGCCATCCGTGCGTGAGTATCAGCGGCATCGCGTGGGGATTCTTGGACCTGACGTGGATGAAGTGGATGTCCAGTCCGTCGATCTCGGTCAGGAATTGGGGGAAGCGATTGAGCTCGGACTCGAAGCGCCGCCAGTCGTAGCCGCGCTCCCAGTAGTCGACCAGAGATCTGGCGTTCTCTACCCGGACCCCTTGCGACCAGTCGCCCACCGTTTCCGGATCCGGCCATCGAGTTCTGGCCAGTCGCTGCTTGATGTCGTCGATCTCCGATTCCGGGATCGAGACGGTGAACGGGCGGACGAGGGCCGAGGCAGGCGGCGTCGGTGCGGTCATTGCCTTCTTCTCCTGGGCTTCGAAGCGCAGCACAACTATCCACTGCACACGGGTGTACAGTCCATCTCACTGTACACCCGTGTGCAATACTGGTGCCGTGTCCACCGAGTCCTCCCGTGTGCGCTCGATGCGCGAGACACGTGATCGCATCCTCGACGTCGCCCTCGATGTGCTGGGAGAGAACCCCGACGCCGGAATGGGAGACATCGCCTCCGCTGCCGGAGTCGTCCGTCGCACGGTCTATGACCACTTCCCCTCACGCCTCGACCTGGTTCGCACACTCACGGAACGGGCCGTCACCGAGATGACAGCCGTGCTCACCGAAGTCAACGCCTCCGGCGCGGAAGCGGACGCGACGTGGGTCGAATTCATCGCCCGCGTCTGGCCGGTGACGCACCGGTACCGAGTGCTGTTGGCGCTGCGCCGTGGCGAGTACGGCGAGGCGATCCACGGCCTGCTCGGGCCGGTCGATGAGCTCCTCGCCGACCTCGTGAAACGCGGCCAGGAAGGCGACGTGTTCGCACAGCACCTGCCGGCGGGCATCCTGAGCCAAGTTGCCTACGGCGTCGTGTTCGCCATCGCGGACAGCGACCTGTCGAACGGGACCCTCGGCGCCCGAGCAGCGACGATCACGAGCCTGCTGATGCTGGGAGTTCCCGAGACGCGCGCAATTGCTCTCGTGGGCGACCAGCCCTGACCCGCAGCACCCGAGCGGAGCCGCGGTTCGTCCTGCTCCGGACACGACATCGTCACCGCACCTCGCTTGGTAGCCGGTAAGAGCAGTGTGATCGCGACGATGTCGACGAGTCTCTAGATGATCTGCTCCAAGGGGTTCAGTGGTTCGTGCGTCGAGCGCAAATACCGCTCACCCACGGTCAGGTGCTGTCCGGTGCTGCGGATGCCAGCCGTGCCGCTGGCGGTAGTGGTGCGTGCTGAGGGCAGGCTTCGAACGCCTGGATCACCAACCCTGCGAAGCGTCGGGAGGCCTTGACCTGGCTGGCGGTCGATGTGGCGTGGATCCCCTTGTTAGCCATGAGTATGAGAATCAGGTCGTCCAGGACGAAGTCGGACCGCAGGTGCCCCGCTTCCTTGGCTCGCTGAGCCAGTTCGGCGACTGCTTTCACCGTGTACTCACGGCCTGCGGCGACATCCTTCACCTCCGGGTAGGTCGACAGGAAGGCTTCGGTGAAGCCCCGATCGCGTGCGTGCAGCTCACAGATCCTCTCGATCACCAGGCACAGGCCACGCCACGGATCAGGATCGGCGCACCCCTCGTCGACAATGGCGCGACATGCATTCAGCTGGTCCGCGAAGGCCTCGGCGACCAGCATCTGCTTGGTCGGGAAGCGACGGTACAAGGTGGCAGGTCCCACCCCGGCACGCCGCGCGACCTCCCGCATCGGCACGTCCAGGCCATCGGTGGAGAACAGCGCTCGGGCCGCGTCGAGGATGCGTTCGCGGTTGTCCAGCGCGTCGGAACGCAACGTATGAGGCAAACGGTCGGTCACCACTCTCACTTTACCTAAACGGACGGGGGCGTCCGTTACCGTCCGAGACGCAGAAGCTCTCGTGCTTGAGCTGTCCGAGAACCTGGAGACCACCTTGAAGGCAATCTCGATCCAGACGTTCGGAAGTCCTGACGGTCTGGCTGTTGTCCGCCTGCCGGTACCCGCACCTGCTGCCGGGCAGGTACTGATAGCCACCGAGGCGGTGGGCGTCGGTGGTGTCGACACCGTGATCAGAACCGGGGCTCTGGCCGCCTACGGCTTCAAGGAGGGCCACATCCCGGGCAGCGAGGTGGCGGGCACCGTGACCGCGGTCGGCGACGGCGTCGACGCGTCGTGGATCGGCGGGCGGGTGTGGGCCTTCACCGGCACCGGCGGAGGCTACCTCGAACAGGCCCTCGCGCCGGTCGAGGAGATCGTTCCCCTGCCCGTGAACCTGTCCGCAGTCGATGCGGTGACACTCGACAGCTCCGGCGTGGTGGCCCACTTCGGGCTCCGCCACGCCCACTTCGCTCCCGGGGAGACAGTCCTGGTGCGTGGTGCGGCCGGCAGCATCGGGATCATGACAGTGCAACTCGCCGCTCGCGGCGCCGCCGCCGCAGTGGCGGTCACCACCTCCTCGGCCGAGCGCGGCGAGCAACTGCGACGCCTCGGCGCGACCCACGTGCTGGACCGCTCCGGCGACGGAGGGGAACCATCTCCCGCAGGCTATGACGTCATCATCGACGTGGTGGCCGGCAAGGACATGCCGTCGTTCTTCGACCGGCTCAACCCGAACGGCCGCATGGTGGCCGTGGGCGCTGTCGCAGGCCAGCCACCGGCGGACTTCGGCACGAAGATCATGGCGGCGTTCCAGAAGTCGATGTCCTTCGCCGCTTTCAGCGCAGCCACCGTCACCGCAGCCGAACGGCGTGCCGTGCGGAGCGAGCAGTTCGCCGCAGCGAGCCGGGGCGAGATCGAAACAGTGGTGCACGAGGTGCTGCCACTGGACGCAGCCGTACTGGCGCACCAGAAAATGGACGCGGGCGAGGTCTTCGGCAGGATCGTGCTGACACCGTAGTCGAAGCTATCCACGCCGGGATTGCCACGACCCCTGCTCAGTCGACGCGAGGGAGTCCAATGTCGGTGCGCGAAGACAGAGTTGGACTCCCTCGCGACCGCGCTCTACGCGAAGACCGATGATCTGCTGAAGGGTTCGCCGCAGTTCGGGCCATGGCGGCCGGCCGTGGGCATTGCGCCGCAGCTCAGCGACGCCGAGCTGGTGACCCTGGCGATGATGCAGGCCATGCTCGGCTTCACCTCCGAGGCCAGGTGGCTCCGGCACGCCCGCTCCCACCTGCGACATCTTTTCCCGTACCTGCCCAAGCAGCCCCGGCTACAACAAGCGGCTGCGAAAGGCCGCCGGTCTGCTGCGGCGCGTCCCCCGACTGCTGGCCGCCGACACCTCCGTGTGAAGCGACGACGGGTGGATCGTGGACTCCACGCCGGTGGAATGCGGCCGCTCCTGCGAGACCGTCAAACGTTCCGACCTGGCCGGATGGGCCGAGTACGGCTACTGCGCCAGCCACAGCCGCTTTTTCTGGGGCCTGCGACTGCACCTGGTGTGCACCCTCCAGGGCCTGCCCGTCGCCTTCTCCCTGACCGGGGCCAAGGCCGACGAGCGCGAGACCCTGCTGGACCTTCTCGCCACCGAAGGTTCCGATCCCACCCGACGTCCGGGTAGCGATGAGAGACACGAGCAGCGCTGCTGGGGGGGCGCCCGAACGCAAGCGGGTGCCCCGAGGTGAAGCGAAGGCGGTGACGCGTTCCAGGAGCAGTACCAGGGCCACGTTCACGCCGGTGCGGTGCTGGCACCCAGAGGCCGGCGGAGCAGGTGCAGACAGACCACCGAGGCGACGACGGTGCGCCGTTGGGAGGCGTCCAGGCAAGGGTCCATTTCGACGACGTACTGCTGCAATCCGATCCACGAGTCGATGGTGCTCACCGTGACCCGGCCGAGAATCTCCGGCGCCGGGCTCTCATCCGGATCGGTCTGCGTGAGATGCCATTGGACGAACGGGGAACCCGGCCGCGTGAGGAGGAGTCGGCGTCCCTGCTCCGTCTGGAGGCTCAGCTGCCGGGTCTTGATGAACCCACGGGCACCGGCGGTGCCGACCTCACGGCCGGCGTCGTCGGTGAAGCGGAACTTCGCCGATCCTAACTTCTCGATCCGGACCAGGAGTTCGCCCGACGGCTTCGTGAGGTCGCAGTGCGTGTCGTCGGTGTACGTGACCCAGGCCAGCGGGGTCCCCTCCACGGTGGACACGGCCAGGACGGGGCCCGTGTACCTGCGCCACCATGAACGCTTCGGCTGCCCCACCACGACGGCTTCCAGCTCGAACGGGCCCGGTTCCGTCACCGGCCCTTCCTCCCCCGCCACGGCTACCCCCTCGAACGAGTACGTCCAGTGTGACGGAGAACCTGCCCGACAGACATCCCCCGGGTATACATCCACCCCACATGATGAGCCGGGGAATGCTGTTCTGCCGGGAGTTCTTACAGGCGTGGGCGGGCCGGGAGCCCCGGCGCGCCCACCGCCGCATTACTAGGCCATTACTAGGCCGCCAGCGCTTCGCGGAGCGTTGAGGGCTTGAGTCCGAAGGTGTCGGGGATATCGCTGTCGTCCACGACCAACCAATGGACGCTCGGACATTTGACTTCCGCTCCCCGGGCTAGAGCCCGGGGATTCCTACCACGGTCGGCTGACCGTCTCGGTGGGTTCCTGCTTCACCGCGCTGTGCGGGGATGAGTCCCGGTCTTACTCGCGCTCCACAGGCTGCCACCGCCAGTCCGGCGGCCTTGGCGACGTTGACCGCCGCGTTGATGTCCCGGTCGAGGACAGCCCCGCAAGCCCCGCATTCCCACACGCGGATGTGCAGGGGCTTGGGAGCGTCCTTGACGCCGCACTGCGACCAGACCTGGGAGGTCGGCTCGAACCGTCCGACGCGGTGGAAGCCGCGGCCGAACTTCGCGGCCTTGTATTCCAGCATCGTCACGAACGCGGACCATCCGGCGTCGTGGACGGACTTGGCCAGGCGTGTACGGGCGAGCCCCTTCACCGCCAGGTCTTCCACGGCGACCGCTTGGTTATCGCGGATCAGCCGGGTGGAGGGCTGGTGGTGGAACTCGCGCCGCGATACCTGCACGTTCACCCCGTGGCGGCGGTGGTTCTGGGAGAAGTCGGCCCGGCTGTCGCCGACTCGGTCGCACTCGGCGAGCCCGCCGTCGAGCAGGACGTACTCGGGATCGGTCTCCCGCAGGACCCGCAGCAGTCCGGGCGCCCGGCGGGACAGGTGATCGACGACAGCGGTGACGTAGGCGTGGGCGGTGCCGACGGATATGCCGAAGCCCGCGGCGATCTGCGCGAGGGTGTCGTGCCGGCGCAGGTAGACCAGGCCGACGAGTGCCCGCTCGTGGGGCGGGAGTTTGCAGCGGCGGTCACTCTCACGGGTGAAGATGAGCATGGTACCCACTCGACCAAGGCGTGTGGCAGGTCCAGTGCGGCAGGATGGGGAACCAACAGGGCTCCTGTGCTGCTGAGTTGAGCCTTCGAACACCTCCCTCAATAGCACGGGAGCCCTGTCCGTTGCGCCCCGGCCTCACGCCAGCTCCGTCCCCCGATCGGTGGCCGCTCTGAAAAGGCGCCATCAACCGTTTGCTCAGACGGGAAGTTCGGTGATGCTGAGGGCGAAGTCCAAGTTCCCCACCCCGTGGTTGGCGAGGCCTACTGTGACCACGCCCGCTCCTTCCAGCCAGTGCGCCATTTTCAGGCCACCGACGTCCAGCGGGCGCAGTCCGAGGCTCTCGATGAACGCCTCCACACTTGCCTTGGCCTGCGCATTGTCGCCGGCGATGAAGACGTCGGGCCGGCCCTTCTCCAGGACATGGCGGAAGACGGTGTTGAACGCCTTCACCACACTGGCGCTGGCCGGGGCCGCTTTGGCGGCTTCCTGCGCGATCGAGGTCTCCTCGTGGTGGGCCAGACCGTCGAACGTGGAGTTGAAGGGATTGCTGATGTCGACGATGACCTTGCCCGCGAGTGCGTCTCCGTACTGGGCGACGGCCGACACGACACCGTCGTACAACAGGGCCACGATGACGATGTCCCCGGCCGGGGCGGTGCCCCATTCTCCGGTCGTGGCGCCGTCGCCGAGTGCCTTGGCCAGGTCGGCGGCCTTGGACTGATCGCGGCCCATGACCTCGACAGTGTTGCCGCCCGCTATTGCCCGCATGCCGATGGTGCGGGCCATGTTTCCGGTGCCGATGATGCTGATGTTGCTCATGGGATGTCCTGCCCTGGTTGTGTGTCGGCCGGTTCAGATGGCGGTGGTGCCGCCGTCGGCGACGAGTTCCATGCCGTTGACGTAGCTGGAGTCGTCGGAGGCGAGGAAGAGGGCGGCGGTGGCGATTTCGTCGGGGCGGCCCATCTGGCCGCGGGGGATGAGGGACTCGAACTGGCGCTTGGTGGCCTCGTCGAAGAGTTCTTCCTGCTTGGCGGTGGCGACCTGGCCGGGGGTCAGGACGTTGACGCGGATACGGCGGTCCTTGAGCTCGTTGAGCCAGATGCGGGCCCAGGCCTGCTGGACGGCCTTGCTGCCGGCGTAGACGCTCCAGCCGGGGAAGGCGCCGAGGGAGGCGTTGGAGCCGGTCATGAGGATGGAGCCACCGTCGTTGAAGAGCGGGAGGGCCTTCTGGACGGTGAACAGGGTGCCGCGGGCGTTGAGCCCGAACCAGGTGTCGAACTGGGCCTCGGTGATCTCGCCGAGCGGGGCGGGCTCGCCGCCACCGGCGCTGGCCCACAGCACGTCGAGGCTGCCCTTCTCCCGCTTGACGGTGTCGTACAGGCGGTCCAGGTCGTCCAGGTCGGCGGCGTCGCCCTGGACGCCGGTGACGTTGCGGCCGATCTGCTTCACGGCCTCGTCCAGGGCGTCCTGGCGGCGGCCGGTGATGAAGACGTGCGCTCCCTCGTCGACGAACAGCTTCGCGCCGGCCAGTGCCATGCCGGTGGTGGCGCCGGTGATGACCGCGACCTTGCCGTCGAGCTTTCCCATGCTTGCTCCCTTGGGTCGTTGGTGCCGTGCGCACCTGGAACGACGGTGTTATGTACACCGTCCTGTGTGCTTACGGTACGGGGCGGGTGGCCGGGGCGCAAACTATGTACACCGGTCGTTACCCAGCTTGGGTACCATGGGCCCATGACGGAGTTGGAGAAGGGCCCCACGGGCCGCCGCCGCGGCCGGGGCGCCCGCGAGCGCATCCTCAGCGCGTCCCAGCAACTGTTCCGCGAGCAGGGCATCAACCGCACCGGCATGGACCAGCTCTGCGCGGCGGCCGAGGTGTCCAAGCGCACGGCCTACCAGCACTTCTCCGGCAAGGACGAACTCGTCGCCGAGTACCTGCGGCGGTTCGACCCCTCCGTGCTGTCCGGCGTGTTCGACCGCACCGATCTCACGCCCCGCGAACGGCTCCTCGCCGCCTTCGACGTCCCCCCTACCACCCCGCTGTGCCCCTACATCGCCGCCGCCGTCGAACTCCACGACCCCCAGCACCCCGCATCCCAGTACGCACGCGACTACAAGAAAGCCGTCGCCGCGCGGCTCGCCGACACCGCCCGCGAAGCCGGCGCCGCCAACCCCGAACAGCTCGGCGAGCAGCTCGCGCTGCTCATCGACGGCGCCGCGGCCCGCACCCGGGTCCTCGACGCCGACGCCTTCCCCACCGCCGCCGCCATCGCCGCCGCCCTCATCGACAACGCCGTCCCCGCCACATCCGGCGATGACCGGCGACGGGAGGAAGTGCCAAGCTGACTCGGCACTCCACGGCCGGGCTGGACGCGCTGCCGGTCGCGCGGCCGCACCCGCTGGTTATGCGACACCAGCCGCCCGCCACCCGGCCCAGACCTGCCGACTTTTTCGGGACCGGCCGCCCGCCTGCTGAAGGCCGCGGCAGAAGTCGCCGGGGAGACCGGCGACCGCGAGGACCCGCCGACGTGGTCGGCCTGGCAACTGCCGGCCCCGCACGCTGCCGTATTGCTGAACAGCCTCCACGCTCTGCCGGACAGCTCAACGGCACGGGAGCCCTGTCCGTTGCGGACCTCGCCCTCACCCCGCCACCGTCACCCGATCAGTGGCCACGCTGAAAATGCTCAGTACATCGAGCAGCAGAACCGGCCCGTCTGAGCTGAGGTAGACAGTGCGGACCCATGCGCACAGCGCGGGTCACAGCACTTCTCAGAATCGCTTCACCACCGGGCTGAAGCCCGGTGCACTGCCATTAGACCCGGTAGCTCATCTCGGCGAACTCCCGCCACGGTGGATCGGTAAAGGACGGCAGCGCCGTTTCCCGTTCGGTGAGCGACTCCAACCGCGGTTCGGGCGCTCCGTGGAGTTCGGCGAGGTGGGTCGCGGCCTGGCGCAGGGTCGTGGTGATGACCGGGGCGTGCCAAGCCCGCCCCAGGCCCGCTCGTCGCCGCTGACCGCCACCAACGCCGCTGCGACGTCCTCCGTGTACGAATCCGCGTACGAAAACGAATGCGCCGCATCAGGGTTGCCATGGACGAGGCCAGTTCACCCTCGCGGACCCGGGCGCGGCCAGAACCGTAAGGGCGACGACGCGGGTCGCCTGCTCACGGTGGCGCAGTAGCTGCCCGAGGCGAACCGCCAGCTCCAGCAGGGCGGCGCGCACGTCAGCGCCGTCCAAAGTCGGTCGCAGGAGAAGCGGACGGTTGCTGGCGGGCGGAGTGCGAGAGCCGACGGGGCGCGGGTCGATGCCGCGGGCCCGGTCGGCCACGGTGCGCACCCGCCCAGCAGGCGCTGGACGGTGCTCGGCCGGGTGGCGGCAAGCAGGCCGACGTAGTGGATGCCGTGCTCCCACAGCATCGCCGCCTGTTACCGAGCCGATGCCGTGCAGGGCGTCGACCGGCAGCTGCCTGAGCCGGCCGGCCGTCTGGTGGGGGTTGACCGCAAGGACGCCGCCGGGCTGGGGGATCCGGGCGGAGGCGGTAGCCGCCACCGTGACCGAGGGAGCGATGCCGACCCGTACGTCGACCCCCAGACGCGAGAGCGTCCGCACGCGCAGGACCTCCCCCAGCCGGCGGGCATCCGCCTGGTGGTGACGCGGGCCACCTTCAGCTCCACCAGAGCCGCGGCGGGCGGCAGCACGTGCACCACCGGGACAGCCCCGCCCGCAGCTCCAGAACCTGCCGGTAAGCCTCCTCCGGCACACGGTCCGGTCAGCGCATATGCGTCACCGTCGACACCCCACGCACCCTCTGCCGGCCGTCATGGCCACTCACTTCTCACGCTCACATTATCGAACAGAGAATCGAACAGGCGGGAGAGTGCAGTTGGATCATGATCATAGGATCAAAGATGTCGATCAGCGCCTGGGAAGCGTTTCGCCCGTGCCAGCCGAAGCAGACCGACAGACGGGCCGGACAACGGGTCTGCAACCGCCGGGCTCTACCGTCGCCAGTCAGCTGTTCGACCAAGGCCTGCAAAGACAAGCTGGTGAACCGCGGCAGCACTACGACCTTGGCCATGACTACTGCACGTACACGCTCTTCGATCAGTGTCCGCACCGCATGACCTGCGCGCGCTGCGACTTCTACGCGCCGAAGGACTCCAGCGAAGGCCAGCTTCTCGAGGCGAAGGCGACCTCCGGCCCATGCCGGCCGCGATCCCACTGACCGACGAAGAACAGGCAGCCGTCAACGATGGCCACGCGCCGCACCAAGCCGCCTTCTGGAACGCCTCACGGACGTCCCCACACGATCCGGCCCCACCCTGCGTCAGCTGTTGCCGATCGTCGAGATCAAGCAGGACGCCGACGATGGCCGGTGACACGATCGCGCCTGACAGCGAACATGTTGAAACGTATCCCCGGTGGCGGGTCATCGAGCCGTGAGGACGTGGGCCCGCGGCTCATCGATGTTGCGGGTGACCAGAGGCGATCAGCGTTCGAGGCGCTGTCATGACGATGCAGAGGCTTACGGGCCGAGGGCAGGCGATGTGCCCAGGTGCCGAGGGCGCCGACGAACGGTAGAACGTAAGGGTGAGGGACGAGAACAGCCCAGATGAGGATGCACGGCCGCGGCGAGGGGCGAGGTCGGGGATCGACTACAAGGCGCTGTTCGCGGTCACCCCCAGCCCCTGCATGGTGCTGGGCCCGGATCTGGTGCTCGCCGACGTCAATGAGGCGGCCTGCCAGGTGACCGGACGTACTCGGGGGGATCTGCTCGGGCAGTACCTCTTCGACGCCTTCCCCGACAATCCGGCGGACCCGGATGCTGACGGAGTGCGGAATCTGCACGCCTCCCTGCACCGGGTCCTGCGCTCGAAGGAGCGGGACACGATGGCGCCGATGAAGTACGACATTCCCGTGGCCGACCGGCCCGGCGTGTTCGAGGAACGATGGTGGTCCGCGATCAACACCCCGGTGCTCGGGCCCGATGGGCGGGTTGAGTGGATCCTTCACCGGGGGGAGGACGTGACCTCGTTCATCCTCTCCCACCCCCGCCCGCGAGATGGCGGAGCGCTCAGCGACGTGGAGGCGATGGAGGTCGAACTGTACGCGCGGGCGCGCGAGCTCAAGCGGCTCAACGAGGAATTGAGCCAAGCCCACGCCCGGGAACGCCAGGTCGCCGTCACCTTGCAGGAGGCCATGCTCCACTCGCCCCACCTTGCCCGGCACCAGGACACCGCGGTGCGCTACTTGCCCGCCGCCGGGTCATTGAACGTGTGCGGCGACTGGTACGAGGTGGTCGACCTGCACGAGGACAGATTCGCCGTCGCGGTCGGCGATGTCGTCGGCCACGGTCTGGAGGCCGCCGCCGTCATGGGCATGCTCCGCAGCGCATTGTCCGCCGTCATCCGGGCCGTCGACGGGCCCGCGAAGGCTCTGGACGTCCTGGGCCTGTATGCACGCTACGTGGAGGGTGCCCTGGCCACCACCGTCGTCCAAGCCGTCGTCGACACCCGCGCCCGCCGGATCCTGTACAGCAGTGCCGGCCACCTGCCCCCCGTTCTGCTCCACCAAGACGGCACCTGCGACTTTCTCGACCAGGCCACCGACCCTCCCCTGGGGGCCCGCCTCAAACACGTCCCCCGCCTTCAGGCCGACGTGCCTTACACCCCTGGCGACACCTTCGTCCTCTACACCGACGGCCTCATCGAACGCCGCGGCGAGGACATCGACGCCAGCCTCCAACGCCTCACCGACGCGCTTGCCCGCCATGCCCGCCACAGCCCCGAACGTCTCGCCGACGCCTTGCTCGCGCAGCTCGGCGTCAGCAGCGGCGCCCCCGACGACATCGCCCTGATCATCATCCGCCTTTGACTTCTCCCCCTCCTGGAAGGAGGGGGATTCTCACGGCTCGCGCTGTGAGGGTTTCTGCTTCGTCGCCGACTGCCCGCCCGGAGTGCTCCGTTGAGGTCTTACACCAGCTCCACAGACAGACGCCGCCAGCCCGGCGGCCAGAAGGTTCTTCGCCGCGTTCACGTCCCGGCCATGGGTCGTGCCGCAGCCGCACGTCCAGGTGCGCACGTGAGCGGCATGCTCGCGGCGAGCCTGCCGCACGCGGAGCACAGGTTGGAGGAGGGGAAGAAGCGGTCCACCGCGATTACGTCCCGCCCGTACCAGCCGGCTTTGTACTCCAGCATGCTCCGGAACTCCGCCCAGGCCGCGTCGCTGATGGCACGGGCCAGGTTCCGGTTCCTGACCATGCTGCGCACGGTCAGGTCCTCGATCACGATCGTTTGATTTTCACGAATAACCGATGAACCGCAGTGGCCCGTTGGGCTTCTGGCCGCTCTCCTCCAGCAACTCGCGTACGGCCGCCTGACGAGGAGATTCCCCTTCCTCGATACGTCCACCCGGCAATTCCCACCGCTGGCGAAATCGATCGAAGACCATGAGGACACGGTCGGCGTGCCACAGGGCGACCAACGCCGCCGGCAGTGGCGCGTCACTCGGTGGCGCCGCCTCTGTCCCGCGGGCGAACGCGACCAAGACGTTGCCGCGATCGTCAACCGAGAGCGGTGGGTCCGTGGATGCAAACACCTTGCCATGATTCCCCGTCCACCGCCGCAGAGTCCGATCCGATCACACGACGGTGAGATACCGCGTCCCGAGCGATGAAGTTCGGGAACACCGCTCCTACGGGTCTCTCTTCGCCGGTGTTCGCAAACCTCTGTGTGCGGCTTGCCGATCCAACCGCACTCCCTGTGACCTGCTGCAGCACACCCCATGCAGGGTTTCGCGCGACGGGCAGAGGTTAAGAACTCAGGCTCAGCCCAGTGAATGGAGCTATCCGGGCCGGCTCGGACGCCGTGATCACCACTGCCACAGCCCGTCATCATCGCAGGGCAAGATCGCTCCGCCTTGAGCAGCACGGGCGTCCGCAACTGCACGCTCCGTACGTCAATGCCGGCTCAAGCGGCGATGTCGGATTCGGGTTGGAGTGCAGGGCCGAGCAGCAGGCCCCCGTCCAGGACGAATTCCGCGCCCGTAGCGAAGGATGCGTCCTGGGAGGTGATGAAGAGCAACAGGCGGGTGATGTCAGACGGTTCGGCGAGCCGGGGGATGGCGAAGGGATCGGGCGAGTAGAAGTCGGCGATGGGCGGCTGGCCCGCGACGGTGGGTTCGTTGATCAGCGGTGTGGAGACGACGCCGGGGTGGATGGAGTTGACCCGGATGTTGTCGCGCCCCAGTTCCAGCGCGGCCGTCTTGGTCAGCCCGCGCACGGCCCACTTGCTGGCGGTGTAGGGGGCGTAGAAGGCCGTACCGACGTGGGCCATGGTCGAGGCGATGTTGACGATGGTTCCGCCACCGCCTCTGCGCATCGACGGAGCCACGGCCCTGATGCCGAGGAACTGGCCGGTGACGTTGACGCTGAAGGTGTGCTCCCAGGTGCGGAGTTCGGTGTGCTCGATAGGGGCCGCCGGGTTCTGGACTCCCGCGTTGTTCACCAGGATGGTGACCGGCCCGAAGTGGCGTTCAACTTCTCGCACCAGTGCCGCCCAGTCGTCCTCGCTGGCGACGTCCAGGCGAACGGACAGGGCCCGATGACCGAGCTGAGCGGCGAGATCGCGGCCGGCTGCGTCGTCGCGGCCGGCAATGACGACGTTCGCCCCCTCGGCGTGGTAGCCCCGCACATGACTACTGCCCATACCCCCGCTGCCGCCCGTGACGATGACGGTCTGGCCTTCAAAGCGCCCCATGATGCTTCCTTCCAGACCTACATAGTGGTGAGCCGAGTGACTCACCTTCTCTCTCACGGTAGGAGCAGAGCTAGAGGCGAGTCAAGTGACTCACCTCGCAATGGGGGGCATACTGGAGGCCATGACGGCACAGCCTTCGGAATACCACCGGCGCGTGGCAGCGCAGAAGCGGACGTCCATCATCGAGGCAGCGACGAGGCTGTTCCTCGACTCCGGCTACGACGGCACCTCGCTGGCCCGCATCGCGGAGGCGGCCGGAGTGTCGAGGGCGACTCTGTTCAAGCAGTTCACGACCAAGGCGGCCCTGTTCGAGGCGATCGTCACCGAATACTGGAAGGTCGACGACGGGGAGGCGCCGCTTCCCGAGCCAGGGAACCTCCGCGCAGGGCTTGAGACCATCGGACGCCGATACGTGGCCCTTCTCACCCAGCCCGGCATGGCCGCCCTCTTCCGTATCGTCATCGCCGAGGTACCGCGCTTCCCCGAGCTCGGCGAGACCCAGTTCAAGCTCGGCAAGATGCCCTACTTCGAATCGGTCCGCCGCTACCTGGCAGCGGAGAACGCCGCTGGTACAGCCCGGCTCGACGATGCGGAGATGGCAGCGACCCAATTCCTCGGGATGATCTCCAACTACGTGTTCTGGCCGCGCATGCTGCTCGCACGCTGGGAGCCCGACGACACCGCCATCACCAACGCGGTCGACCAAGCGGTGCTGACCATGCTCGCCCGATACGGCGCGCCGGGGGCCCACGGCGCCTGAGAGTGGGTCCTGGCATGATCGCGGTCATGACCACTTCGATCGTGGAAGAGCTCGTTCTCCGGACAGCCGAGCAACATGCCGTCCCCGGGTCAGTAGCGCAGGAACTGCTCGCCGGCTCCCGGCCGTGCCTTCACCTGGTCCCCTTACACGGCCTGACGCGCGCCCAGCAGGAAGACGCCCGGCCCGCCGCACGCACGGGAGGCCTCCCCGTGCTGCCGGACGGCGTCGACTGGCCCGGTCGGCGCAAACCTCTGGTGCTGACCGTCGACTGTGCGGCGCTCCCTCATGAAGCCCTGGACATCGAACTGCCTCCCGAAGGCAGCCTGTTGTTCTTCACCGACATCGAGTACGAGCCGGAGTCGTCGGTGGTGCTCCATGTTCCCGCCGGCGCGTCGACCATGGAATGCTCGCCGACGTACGAACTCGACGGCGAGCCCGAGCAGGCCCGGGTCTACCAACCGGATGTTCTATATCCGGTCCCGGGGCTGACCGTCTCACCCGACTGGCGCGACGCCCCGGCGACCAGCGCGTTCTTGGACGCCGGCGCGGACCGCGACGGCATTCTGGACGACTTCGAGGACGCTGTGCGGAGAGCGGCAGCGGGCGGCGCCTCATACGGAGTCGCCGTCCAACTGGGCGGCTTCTCCAGTCCTTGGCAGTCGGCACCGGACGAGGGTGACCTCGTTCTCCTGGCGCAGATACACGGTCAGTCGATCGACCTCAACGTCTACACCCAGACCCTGATTGTTGGCACCCGCGAGGACATCGCCGGGCGCCGGTACGAAGCCTTGGAGTTCGAGCAGCAGGTCTAAATAGCGGCCACTTGCTCCCCGCGATGCTGGGGCTCCTCGATGTGACCCCAACCGACCGTGACCGTGAGACCGACAAGGTCATGGTGCTGACCTTGGCTTGCCCCGACCTGGAGCCCCGCCTGGGTGTCACTTTCCCACTGCCGTCCGTTGCTTGTCAGCGGAACACCCGCCGCGAAGTGGGCCGTCGCGGCGCTCGCGGATGCGGGGGTGCCGCATCCGCATGTGCAGCGGATTGGCTGCCCAAGCCGGAGAACGCTCACGGTGGAGTGCTGTCCGGGCGCTCGGCTCCGTCGAGCAACCCTCGGACGGCGTCGTTGAAGGCCGTCGTGTCGGTCAAGCCGAAGGCCACACGCTGGAGCAGGAATCCGTGAAGCAGGGCCACCAATACCCGTGCGCCGCTCTCCGGGTCCACGGTTTGGACAGTGCCCGCCGCTTGTCCGCGGCGCAGGGCGTCGGCGATGCTGCGACGGACCCTTTCGAAGCCCTCCAAGGCGCGGGCGTGCAGGCCGTCGTTGCGCAGCAGTTCCGGCCAGGTCTGCACGACGCACTGCAGCAGTTCCTCGACCGGCACCTCCTGCCCTGCGGCGTCCGTGACGGTCTGGGCACTCAGTGCCTGAAGGGAGGCGGCGACCAGGTGGCCCAGGGAGGGAGCGTCAGCGGCCGAGGCCACCCGCTCCATCGGCTCGAAGATCAGCCGGAAGGCGTCCGCGGCGATGGCCAGGATGATCTCCTCCTTGCTCGCGAAGTAGCGGTAGGGGGCACCCGCGGAAACACCGGCTGCGGCGGCGATGTCCGGCATCGAGGTCTGGTGGAAGCCTCCCCGCGCGAAACACCGGCGCGCTGCCGACACGACCTCCGCACGCTTGGCTTCCCGACGCTCGGGCGTGATCCGCGGCATGACCAGACCTCCCTCAAAGTGAATGATCTCTCATCTTGACATGGAACCATATCGGGCCCATCGTGAAAATGAAAGGTCATTCACGGAAGCGAGGATCTTGATGAGCATGGAGCTGACCATCGGCACCTACCGGTACGAGCACACCGAGGCGCTGTTCGACGGCCGCGTGAAGATCGACGGGATGGACGCCACCCTTGAGACGGAGCCTCTGGTCTCGGATCTCTTCCGGCACATGCTCGAAGGCCGGTACGACATAGCGGAACTCGGCTTGACCTACTTTCTGCGCACCTTCGACCTGGAGGACGCGCCATTCATGGCGCTGCCGATCTTCCCGAACCGCAACTTCCGGCACTCCGCCATCTTCGTGAACACCGAGGCGGGGATCGAGAAGCCACAGGACCTCGCCGGCAAGACACTCGGCGAGTTCGCGCTCTTCGGACACGACGCCGGCATCTGGCCCAAGGGCATCCTGTCGGACGAGTACGGCGTCACCGTCGACCAATGCCGCTGGGTCATCGGCGGCACCAACCATCCCATCCCCGCCTTCGACTGGCTCCCGCAGCCGGTGCCGGACGGCGTGCACGTGCGGCACGCCGACGACGGTCAGACCCTGGGTGCCATGCTCGAGTCCGGAGAGATCGACGCGCTCATCTCGGTCGACGTGCCCCAGGCCATGTTGCGGGGATCCACGAAGATCGCCCGACTCTTCCCCGACTACGAGAACGTCGAGCGCGACTACTACCGGCGCACCGGGATCTTCCCCCCGATGCACATCCTCGCGGTCCGCAAGGACCTGGTGCACCGTTTGGAAGATCTCCGCTCTGTCTACCGCGCCTTCGTCAAGGCCAAGGACCTGGCCCAACGCAAATACGTCGAGGACGCCGCGAAGCAGCACATGAGCCTGGTAACCCCCTGGTTCAGCAGCCTGTTCGAACACAACCGCAGCCTGCTCGGCGAGGACTGGTGGCCCTACGGCCTGCGCGCGAACCGCAAGGCGGTCGATACCTTCCTGCGCTACCACCACGAACAGGGCCTGTCCAAGCGCCTGCTGACCAGCTACGACATCTTCGTCCCCGAGTTCCTCGACACCTAACGTGACTCTGTCGGGGTCTTGGTGTCGGCGGAGTCAACTGCCCAGGGTTCGCCAGGACTTCGGGCGAGAGATCTCGCCCTGGTCGAGGTGGTTCTGGAAAGCAGTCGGCTGACGGGGTGTGGGGCCTCCTCAGCCGGTGACAGTACGCCAAGGCGCTCGATGTTGACGGCAATGACCATCAACACGTGCTGCACGTGCACCTTTCCCTGTCGTAGCGGTAGCGCCGCATGCCATGCACGTGGGCGAACTCGTTGACCGTGCCTTCCACTCCGGAGCGAACCGCGTATCGGGCCTTCCACTCGGGCGTCTGCTGTTCAGCGCGTACGCGGAGTTGCAGTCACGGAGCTCGCCCGGCGGAAAGCTCACGGTGCGGGCGCTGTCGGCGGTGCTGGTGCACTGCGTGCGTGCCGGGTGGGGACGGCACTGGCTCTTGGTGAACCGTGCCACGATCAGCGGGGCCGCGGTGGGCGAGGAGGTCGGGTAGGGGCCGTGCCAGCCCGCGCTGACCTGCCCCTGATGACAGGTCACCTGCTGACGATCGAGCCGTGGATCAGTGGAGGAGCTGGGTGACGTCGTTGCGGTTGCCGCCGGTCAGGGAGGCGGCCAGCGGGATGCCATGCGCTTCGGTGTCTCGGCGACCGCGGCGCGGGCCTCCGCGGACAGCTCGCCCGTGCTACCGGTTGAGACAGCGGAGGAGACGACGGTTTCCACGGCGGAGTCACGGCCTCCATCGTCGGCTCCCTGGGCGGCGGTTCTGGCTCCGGGTAAGGCAACTTGCCCGGTGTTCCAGAGACCTCTCGCGGGGCTCCCCCGTCGCGCGGGCCCGGACCAGCGGTGACGGGTCGATGTGACACCCCGATCAGAATGTCCGAAACATGGTGGTCATCAGCTCCAACCATCTCTCTTCCCTCTTTGTCTGACAGGGCATCGATGTGCGACACACAGGAACGGAAAGGGGCTGCTCACCGATGAGACGCTTGGCAACGGTGCTGGCCACGCTGGTACTGGCACTGACAGGGACAGGCGCCGTGCAGGCTGCCGCTGCACCACAGGCCGCCGCATGCGAGACGGCGTGGGGGAGCATGGCGAAGGCGGGACCCGGATCGCTCGCGATGGCCGGGGCGCTGGCGGATGTCCGCACCGGCCCTCACGCCTGCTACGACCGGATGGTTTTCGACATTCCAGGCATGACCACTGCCGATCCAGCCGGGTACTGGGTGCGGTACGTGCCCAGCTTCGCCCACATTCCGTCCGGGACCGGGATCCCCGTCGCGGGCGGGGCGGTCATCGAGATCAGGTTCACCGCGCCGGTCAACCAGTCGCAGTATCCGGTCGGGCTCGCCGATCCGCTGCCGGGGCTGGACTTCAGTGGCTACCAGACCTTCCGGGACGCGAAGTTCGGCGGCTACTACGACTCGGCTACCCACATCGGACTCGGTGTCCGGGCCAGGCTGCCGTTCCGCGTGCTGGTACTGCCCGGACGGCTGGTGCTGGACGTGGCGCACAACTGGTAACCGAGCCCAGGCCGGTCGCCGTCGACGCCGACCGCAACCAGCGGCCGCAGCAGAGCTGCGTTGCCGCGTCCGCACGAGGCGGTCACCGGCGGGCGGCGGGTGCGGCGGCCGTCGGCTGCGCACCGAATGGCATCCGAGGGAAAGGTCAAGTACGCAGGTGCACAGGAGGCCCGCCGCGACTGCCCTCCCCGGAGCTCGGACCTGGCACGTTAAAGGTAACGCCCTGTCACCACGAGCGGTGTGCATCGTGAAGTTGCAGGTCATGGGCCTGGTGCGCGCGGTCGGGGAGGCTGGTGCGGGTCGTGCGCTTCGTTCGATCCCGTTTCGTGGTGGGTGCGCAGGGTGAGTAGTCGGGTCGTCTGACGGCGTCACCCTGTGGGCGTGGCTGGATCCGGGCAGCCTCGTGACGTTAGTGCGGCACGTAGGTGAGGATGACCGTCCCGTTGTGCAGTCGCTTCTGGTCGGTGAGCCTAAGGTGCAGCCCTGTGGTGTCCACGTGTTCGAAGAGCCGTTGCCCTGAGCCGGCCACGACGGGCATGTACCAGAAGCGGAACTCGTCGATCAGCTGGTCTTGGATGAGCGTGGCGTCGAAACGAGTGGTGCCGTACTTGATGAGGTCCTTGCCTGGCTGGCTCTTCAGCTTCGCGATCGCGCCTGACGGGTCGGGGCCCAGCAGGGTGGCATTCCATGTCGTCTCGGTCAGTGATCGAGACGCGACGTGCTTGGGCATGGCGTTGATGCGGTCGATGTAGGGGTTGTCGGTGACGTGACCCCAATTCGCGTAGAACGTCTCGTAGGTCGTGCGGCCCATGACGAATGCCTCGTAGTTGTCGAGCTGTTCGAGCGAGTACGCCGAGGACTCGGCGTCGAAGAGGGCCCAGCTTTCGGGGGCTTCGATGACGCCGTCCAGCGTGACGAGCGTCGACTCGATGAGTTTACGCACGGTAGTTCTCCTGACTTTGAGTGGATGAGGGGGCGCTGCCCCAGCGATGCCAGCGATGGACGCGATGGTCAGTCGGCGGGGGCGGGTTCTGGGACTTGGCTTTGCGGGACGGTGGTGGCCTGGGTGATGTCGGTGCGCCGGATGAGGAGGAAGGCGATGGGGATGCCGGCCAGGGCGATGAGTCCGCAGACCCACAAGGCGGTGTGGAATCCGCCGGTGAGCGCGCCTGCGATGGCGTGGCCTTGGGTGTGGAGGTCGCGGGTGCGGGTGGCCGCCACGGTGGAGGCGATGGCGATCCCGATGGCGCCGCCGAGTTGTTGGGATGAGTCGATGAGGCCGGAGGCGACGCCGGCGTCCCGTTCGGTGACGCCGACCAGGGCTCCGATCGACACCGGGATGAAGATCCAGGTGACGGTGCCGGTGAGGAAGAAGGGGCCGGCCAGGTTCGCCCAGAAGCTTCCGTGGGCGGGCGCCTGGGTCGCCCACAGGATTCCGGTGCCGGTCAGGGTCAATCCGGCCGCCATCACCAGCCTGACCGAGGTGCGGGTTACCAGCACTTGCGCGGGGCCGGCGAGTGCTACTCCGGTCAGGCCGACGGTGAGCCAGGCGAGGCCGGTGTTCAATGCGGAGTAGCCGAGGACTTGCTGCATGTAGAGAGTGCCGATGAAGATGTAGCCGTAGAAGCTGGCGCCAAGCAGGAACCCGACGGCGTTGGACCCCGCGAGGGTGCTCAGCCTAAACAGCCGCAGCGGCAGTAGCGGTGCTTGTGCCCTGGCCTCGATGGCCACGAACGCGGCCAGCAGGGCCGCCGACGTCGCGAGCAGGGCCAGGGTCCGGGTGGCTGTCCACCCGGCGGTCGGCGCCTGCGAGATGGCGTACACCATGATCACGAGAGCGGTGGTCACGGCGATGGCGCCGAGCGGGTCGTAGCGGCGGTGTGCGTTGCGCAGCCTGCTTTCCGGCACTATGCGCCCGGTCAGCAGCAGCGCGGCCCCGCCGACGGCCACGTTCAGGTAGAAGATGTACGGCCAGCCGGCGTAACGGGTGAGGGCGCCGCCGGCCAGCACGCCGACGGTCGCGCCGCTGGCGCCGATGGCGCCCCACAGGCCGAGTGCCTTGTTTCGCTCGGCGCCCTCGGTGAACATGTTCATCACGATCGACAGGGCGGCGGGCAGCACCATGGCGGCGCCGAGGCCCTGGACGCCCCGCATGATGATCAGGAAGATGCCGCTGGTTGCCAGCGCGCAGGCCAGCGAGGCCGCGGTGAACAGCGCCAGCCCGGCTGTGAACACGCGTCTACGTCCGACCAGGTCGGCGGCGCGCCCGCCCAGCAGCAGGAACCCACCGAAGGTGAGGGCGTAGGCGGTCACCACCCACTGCAGGTCCGCCTGTGCGAAATGCATCTCGCGGCCGATCGTCGGCAACGCGACGTTGACGATCAGCATGTCGGCCGCCGTCATGAAGTACGCCACGGCGAGCAGCGAGAACGCCCGCCACCGGTACACGTGACCCGATGACGCGGCCTTGCCGCCGGCGAAGCGGTTGTCGGCGTCTACCCCGGTCATTGCTGCCTCCCGCTGTTCGAGGCCCCGGCGCGCCGTCGCCGGCGGAGGTCGTTCATGCGGAAGTCCTTGATGCGGTCGGTTGACGGCTCTGGCATCGGTCTCTCCTGGTCTGATCGGGCGATCTCAGGAGGAAGACGAACGGCGGCCGCCGAAACCGGACACGCTTCTAGAAGATTTTCAGGCTCTCGATCCGGCGCTCGAAGGCCGCCCGCTCGGCGGTGCTGCGGGCCAGTGCGATCGCGTGCTCGTAGTACTCCCGGGCTGCGGCGTGGCGGCCGGCCCGCCGTTCCAGGTCGGCAAGGGCCGCCCAGTAAAAGGGGTAATGGGACAGCTTGGGCTCTTCCGCCAGGGCGACAAGCTCGCGGCGGCCCTCCTCGACGCCGTCTCGTTCGGCCACGGCCAGCGCACGGTTGAGCGCCACGACGGGGTTCGGGGACTGCTCGGCGAGAAGCTGGTAGAAGCCGACGATCCGGTCCCAGTTCGTCTCCTGGACCGAAGGCGCGATCGCGTGCTCGCAGGCGATGCCGGCCTCCAGATGCCAACGGGACAGGTGATCCCCGGTGGCCGAGTGGGCGAGATGGATCAGACCGCGCTCGATACGCGCCCGATCCCAACGGCTTCGGTCCTGATCCTCGAGGGGGACGAACACACCGTGCTCGTCCAGGCGTGTGGCCAGACGGGCAGTGCCGAAGCAGAACAAGGCGGCCAGAGCATGCACGTCCGGATGCGCAGTCGCCCTGGCGTCCAGCAGCAACTCGGTGAGACGCAGGGCGTCCTCGCACAGAAAGGGACGTACCGGGTCCTGCGGGTTGCTGCCGTGATATCCCTCGTTGAACAGCAGGTACAGCGATCGCAGGACCGAACCCCGCCGGGTCTCGAGGTCGGGCAGGTCGTCCACATCGGGCAACCGGCCCAGTTCACGCAGGCGTCCGCGCCCGCGATGCAAGCGTCGATCGATGGTCTGCGTGTCCACCAGGAACGCTTGACCGATCTCCCTGGGCGACAGACCGCACAACCACCGAAGGATCAGCGTCACGTGCGTCTCGCGGCTCAGCCCGGGGTCACAAACAGCGAACATCATCGCCAACTGGCCGGCTGCCTCGGCAGCCGGAGCCAGGGCCGCCTCGAGGGTGTCGGTCAGCGCGGTAGTCGTTGCCAGTTCGGGCAACAAGGAGCGGCTCAGCTGTTCCCGGCGGATGATGTCGATCGCCCGGTTGTGAGCGGCTCGGATGATCCATGCCTTCGGGTCCTGCGGCAGCCCGAATCGCCACGCCTGCATCGCGCTCACCAGCGCATCATGGACGACATCCTCAGCCAGCGGGACGTTCGCGGGGCCCAGGACCCTGACCAAAGCGCTGACCAGGTGCGCATACTCCCTGCGGAACAGGTCCTCCACCAGTGCCGCAGATGAGGGCACCTCCGGCCCTTCGTTCACGGCGTCAGACCCGATAATCCTGGACTGGCCGTACCTCGACGGACCCGCCGAACTCGTACGTCGGGCACCCGCGCGCGACCTCGATGGCGTCTTCCAGACAGGCCGCCTCGAAGATCATGCTGCCGGTCACCAGATCCTTCGACTCGGCATACGGTCCGTCGGTGACCAGTTCTCGACCGCGAACCGTCGCCCCCAGACCATCGAGCGCGGTTCCGACGTTACCCCTGCCCTGTCCGGCCAACTCCTCCGACCAGCGATACCACTTCTCGACATGCGCCTGAAGCTCGGCCGGCGACAGGTCAGGACGCGAAACCGCACCCCCACGAAAGATCAACATGAACGTGCTCCGCGGGGCCTGGTCCTCTCCCGCAGGTTCCGCCATCACTGCCTCCACGTATCCCCCGCCAGGCGTGCCCAGCCCAGCGGCAACCTGGACCTTGCCCCAATGTCACACCAACAGCAACAAATCCAGCTCGAAAGCAATACCACATATCACTCGCCACCAAGAGGAAACGGGCCCGGCGCATACTCCTGCGTGCCCTCGCCTCACCGCTGCCCCTCGGCTGGGTCACCGCATCGATGGGAAGCGCTCAGGGCGCGGCACTGCCGGATGCGCTGCTCGAAGAGCTCAAGGCCGCCCTCGCTCGCCGCAGGTGCTGAACCGGCGGATGCCGGAATCGTTCCAGATGAGCGGGCGGGCGGTGGCCTCGTCCGGGGTGTCGGTGAGAGCAACGCGGGCGTGGGTGTGTTTGGGGTGGCGTCAGAAGTCTGTCAAACGGTTTCGGGCAGGGTTCGGGGTAGTCCGAAGCGAGTCATGACGCTGGTGTTGAAGCCGGTGATGGCGGTTACGTGGTCACCGGCGGTGGTGATGACCAACAGCGCATAGGCGCGGTGGACCCTGGCGTGGGGGTCTGCCAGGTACAAGGCGAGGGCGGGCTGGCCGTTGGCGCGGGTGGGGACCACGCGGTAGGTGCGACCCGGGCGGAAGGTGGAGGCGGTGAAGAACCGCCGGGCTGATTCGATGCCGCGGTATTCCAGCATGGCCGGGGGCATAGAGAGTCTCACGTCGGTGACCAGCAGTTCGATCAGGGCGTCCAGGTCGGCGCGTTCCAGGGCGTCGGTGAGTCGGGCGACGAGCCGGTGTTCGGCGGCGGTGTCGGGTTGGCGTGCAGGCCTACCGCTGCCGGTACTGCTGGAGTCGGTGCTGCTGGAGTCGGCGAGGTAACTGTCGACGGTGGCGCGAGCGCGTTTGAGGGCGCTGCTAACGGCTTCCTGGGTGGTGTCGAGCATCTGAGCGACTTCGGCCGCACGGTAGCCCAGGACGTCGCGGAGGACGAGCGAGGCGCGTTGGCGTGGGGGCAGCAGCTGCAGGGCTGTGATGAAGGCCAGGGAAATGGCCTCAGTGGTCTCGTAGCGGGCCTCCGGTCCGGGACGCTCGTCGACGAGGTGGTCGAGCAGGACGTCGGGGAAGGGCTCCAACCAGGGCGGGGCGTCGCCGGTGCCGGAGGGCTCGGGCAGAGTGGCCTCGGGTAGCGGCGGGGCGACGCGGGGGCGTCGGCTGTCGGCGCGCAACATGCTCAGGCACCGATTGGTCGCGATCTTGTAGAGCCAGGTCCGGAGCGAGGACTGCTGCCCGAAGCCGCCGAGGTAACGCCAGGCGGACACGAGGGTCTCCTGAAGTGCGTCCTCGGCGTCCTGCAGGGATCCCAGAATGCGGTAGCAGTGCACCTGCAACTCGCGGGAGTGGCCCTGGACCAGGTCGCGGAACGCGTTGTGGTCGCCGGCCCGAGCCCGGGCGATCAGGTCCGTCGTGTCCGTCTCCATCGGCATGCATCCTCGCTCTTCTTCTCTCCGCCGGGCGCGTTCGGCTCGCTCAACGATTAGGACGCCGCCGGGCTCACGAATTGGGCGGTGCCGGCGCGCCCAATTTCATGGCGATGCCGGCGTCTACCCGGTTGGAGGCGGTCCCAGTCCGGGGCGCGCCCCGGAATCAGAAGAGGATCAAAGATCATGGCCAAGTACGTTTTCTCCTTCCGTGTGCCCTCCGACTACACGCCCGACGCCGGGACGGCGGCCGAGTGGCAGGCCTGGTTCGCCGGGCTGGGCTCGGCCCTGGTGGACGTCGGCAACGCGGTGACCGGTTACGCCTCCCTCGGCGAGGTCGGCGGCAGCGGCTCCCGGATGGTCGCCCACTCGGTGGTGTCCGCCGAGGACATGGACTCCGCGCTGGCGCTGGCCAAGGACTGCCCCGTGCTGCGGGTCGGCGGCGGGGTAGAGGTCGGCCCCGTGATGGAAGCCGTCGGGTCGTGAGCGGCGCCATGACCGCATCGACCGCGCCGCCCCAGGGGTCGTTCCTGGCAACCGGGCGCGGCAAGATCACGCTGGCGCTACTGTGCGCGGTGACGTTCCTGGACGTCGTGGACGGCTCGATCGTGAACGTGGCGCTGCCGACCATCCGTACGCATCTGGGCTTCTCGGTGCAGAACCTGCAGTGGGTGGTCAGCGGCTATCTGATCACCTATGGCGGGTTCCTGCTGCTGGGCGGTCGGGCCGGGGACCTGCTGGGGCGGCGGCGGCTGCTGATCGCCGGGACCGCGCTGTTCGCGGCCTCCTCGCTGGCCTGCGGGTTGGCCGACAGCCAGGGGCTCCTGGTCGGCGCCCGGCTCGCCCAGGGCTTCGGGGCCGCGATGATGTCCCCGGCCGCGCTGTCCATCCTGACCACCACCTTCCAGAACTCCGACCGGCACAAGGCGCTCGGCGTGTGGGCCGGGATCAGCGGACTGGCCGCCGCGGTCGGAGTGTTCTTCGGCGGGCTGCTCACCCAGGACCTCGGCTGGCGGTGGGTGTTCTTCGTGAACCTCCCGCTGTGCGGACTGGTGCTGTTCGGGGTCTTCCGGATCCTGAAGGCCGACCACGCCCGCTCCGTGCCGGGCGGTTTCGACGCGGTCGGCGCGGCGCTGGTCACCGCGAGCATGCTGCTGCTGATCTTCACCTTGGTGAACGGCCCGGACGAGGGCTGGGGTGCGCGACGCACCATCGGCGGGCTGGCCGCCTCGGCGGTCCTGATGACGGCGTTCGTGGTCAACGAGCAACGGCGCGCCCATCCGCTGGTCCCGAGGTCGATCTTCCGGATCAAGGGCCTGGCCGCGGCTGATGCCACCCAGGTGATCGCCTGGGCCGGGTTCTACTCGATGTTCTTCTTCGTCACTCTGTACATGCAGAACGTCCTGGGCTACTCCCAGCTGCGGACCGGGGTCTTTTATCTCCCGGTGAGCGTCGGCATCGGGTTCGGTTCGGCCGTGGCGACGAAGATGTTCGTGCGGACCGGTACCCGTCCGATCATCGTCTCCGGTGCACTGCTCGCCGCCGGCGGCATCCTGTGGCTCTCCCGCATCCCCGTGGACGGCACCTATCTCGGCAACCTGCTCGCCCCGCTGGTGGTCGTGGCGGCCGGGCTGGGGCTGCTGTATGCCGGTGTGCAAACGGCCGCGAACGCGGGCGTGCCGGAGGATCAGGCCGGATTGGCTGCGGCCCTGATCACCGCCTCTTTCCAGCTCGGGTCAACACTCGGCCTGGCGGTGTTCACCGGGATCGCGACCAGCCGCACCAGCCAGCTGCTGGCCGCCCACACCCCGCCCCCGGAGGCACTCACCGCCGGATTCCAACGGGCCCTGCTCGTCAGCGCCCTCTGCCTCGTGGCAGCCGCAGCCATCGCGCTGGGTGCCTCCAACACCCGCGGCGAACCCGCCGCCACAACAGAGACCCAACACGACCTGGAACGCTCCTACGACCCCGCATGACACAGCACAACGGAGTTCCGGGGATGGCGTTCAACGCCATCCCCGGAACTCCGTTGACCGTCGGGCGCACGACTATGCCCATCCTTCTCACCCCTCCGAGTCCCACAGAGTTCCGTGGGTCGCGTGGATGCGGTCCTCGGCCCGCGCCCGCCTGGGGTGCCGAAGCTCGACTGCGCGATCGGGGCGCCGGTCGTGTTCGTCGCCAAGTAGGTCAGCTGCATCCCGTCGGCGTAGGAGAAGCGCAACTAGGCACCGGGTGGGGCCGTTCCGTACGGACGATCAGCCGTATGTCCGGCGGCCAGCCCTTCAGCACCTGTCCCGTAGTCGTGTGAGTGGCCCCGGCAATCAGCCAGTGGACAACCACCCCCGTCCATCGCCACCCCCGGCTCGACAACGTACTTGAGCGACGTAACCACCCTCCAGCAGACGGCCCTACTCCTCTTGGTGGTGCTGACGCACTGTCCGGGTTCCTACCTGCCGTCGAACAAACTGCGCTAACCAGACCACCGGGTTCCGGCCTGCCCCCGCGATCCGAACCCCTGGTAGGGGTGCCCGCCCCGGCGGGCGCCACAGCACGTCTACGAACAGGCTCATCCCGTGCCCTCTTGTCCCGGGACGGCCTCCCGTCTGTGCGGTCGGACTCGGGAGTTCAGGGCTGATGGCGATCGTGCTGGGACAGGTAGAGGGGACTGATCTGACGCCAGTAGTTGTGCACGAGATCTTCGGCCTCCTGCGCCGCCCGCTGAGCGCACGGCGCGTCCGTCGGCAGCCCCTGCCCGGCCTGGGCGGCGGCGGAGCCCATGCGCCAGGCAGCCCTCAGCGTCGCCCGACGTGAGGCACGGCGGTACGCAGCGGCAGTACGCGGGCTGCCGTTTCGGCCCGCCAGGCACCACCGCGCGAGCAGAATCACTGCCACCGCCGACAACGCGCTGGCTGCGTACATCTCATCACCGGCCACCGGTTCCTCCTGCCGGACGCATGGACCGTGCCGGATTCCTGTGCCCCCGAATCGCATTCTCAACGTCACCGTTGGGCTAAGAAATCCTCACAGCCGTCGCCGGGCCGTGGTGGGCAGACGCCGGGCGCGCGGTGCGCGTGTCCCGATCCCCGGCCGCGTCCGCGCCGCCGCCCATCCCGCCCGGGCGATGGTCAAGGCGCGTCGCAGGAGTAGTACAGGCAGCAGCTCACGCCCGGGCCCGGTGTGCGCGACTCGCCGGGGCGCGGGTCGTACAGCGACCGCCCGCCGGGGACCTGTCCGAGTTCGGTGGGCAGGGCCACGCCGTCGTAGACGTCTTCGGTCAGCCACCCGTGGATGTCCAGCAGCACGCCATCCAGCGGCCGGCCGACCAGTTCGGCGTAGGTCCGGTGCGGGAGCGGGTCGGGATTGGGGGCGTCGTGGTCCGCGCCGTAGACGCGTCCGTTCAGCAGCCGCTCACGCCGTTCATCTGATCAGCGTTGGAGCGGCCACCGACAACGGGAGGTGCCCAGGGCCGCCTTGGGCCTGCCTGCGTGGTCGGCCGCGGCTTTCCCGGGTCAGGTGCGGAAGCGGCAGAGCCAGCCGCCGGCCTTCTGCGCGGCGGCCTTCGTGAGCCGCGTGGCCGAGGCCCGGGTCGTCGACGGTGCCGCCCTGCTCGGCGGTCCCGCGACTCTCGACGAGGCCTGACAGCCAAGTACTCCAGCCGGACCAGCTCCAGACGTAGCGCCCACCGGCAGAAAAAGCGTCAACCGCCTGATCAAGCCCACGCGGCAGCTCAGCCCCGTTCCAGCGAAAACGGGTCCACCGTGCCGAGCACACGGTCCTCCCCGCCAACGCACTCTTCGAAGCCTTCGGTGCCGTGCTTCGCGAGGCCAGGGAGCGGGTCAGCGGGTGTGCTTGGTGAAGGTTCCTCGCCACACTTGGAGGGTGCCGTCGCCGAGGGCCGTGGCGTAGTTGATGACGCGGGTGTAGCCGTCGTCCAGGAGCATCGGCAGCGCTGGTCCGGTGGGTGGGCCGTCGGCGAAGGTCTTGGTGAACCAGTCCTGGGCCCAGGCCGTTTCGTCAGTCCATTGGGTGGTGCTGAAGCCGGCCTTGGCAATTGAGGCGTGCAGTGCGTCCGCGGTGACGACGAAGCTGTCGGTGCCGTCGAGTGACCATGGCATCGGCCAGGGCAGGTCGGCCTCGCCCGGCTGACAGACCTCCCAGACGGCCAGGCGGGCGCCGGGGACGAGGCAGCGGCCGATGGCGGCGTACCAGGCGGTCTTGTCCTGGATGTTCATCTGGACGTGCATGGTGATCGCGGCCTGGAAGGGGGCGTCTGGTTCGAAGGTGGCGAGGTCGCCTGCCCGGAATTCGACGAGGTCGCTGAGGCCTGATTTGGCGGTGAGGCTGCGGGCGGCCTCGACGTAGGCAGGGGTGATGTCGATGCCGGTGACGCGACTGCCGGTACGACGGGCGATCTGCCGGGCTGGGCCGCCGAGTCCCGAGCCGGCGTCCAGGACGGCGTCGTCTCCGGTGAGCGCCAGGCTGCTGATCAGCAGGTCGACTGCGTCGCCGCCGCCGACGTGGAACTGGTCGAGGTTGTCCAGCGCACCGCCGGCCGCGGCGTCGAAGTCGGGATGCTCGGCCAGGAGCCGGTCGATGGTCCGGCTGACGCCGGTCTCTTCGTAGGTCATGGCACAGAGTCCTCTCAGTGGGTGGCTGTGTCGGCCAGTTCGCCCGGCTCGGCTGCCGGTTCGCGTTGTGGTGCGGGTTGTGCGGGCAGGAAGGCGGCCGCGAGCAGCGCGCCGGCCACGGCGACGGCTCCGGCGACGACGCATCCGATGGCGAGGCCGTGATCGAAGGCATTGGTCGCGGCGTGCCGTAGGGCGTCGGCGGGGCCGCTCTGGCCGCTCGTGGTGAGCCGGTCGGCTACGGCGTACGCGGCTCCGATCGACTGGTGGGCCGGGGCGGTCAGGGTGTGCGGCAGTGTGGCGGGCAGGAAGTGGGTGAGCCGTGAGTCGTACAGCGAGGCATAGACGCTGCCGATGACGGCCACGCCGAGGGTGCCGCCGAGCAGGCGGGTCGAGTCGTTCACGGCGGAGCCGACTCCGGCCTGGTTGATGCCGACCGCCCCCATGATCGATTCGGTGGCCGGCGCGGTGGTCAGACCCATCCCCAGGCCGTAGACGACCATTTGGATGGCGATGATCCCGTAGCTCAAGGTGGGTGTGATGTCGCTGGCAACCCAGAAGTAGAAGATCGCCTGGAGAGCCGCTCCGGCGGTGACGACGGACTTGGTGCCCAGCCGTACCGCGAGCCGGGTGCCGACGGTCGATCCGATGGCGACGGAGACGGCGACGGGCAGCAGGTGCACGCCGGTGGACAGCGGGCTGTAGGTCCGGACGAACTGGAAGAACTGCGTCATCAGGAAGATGAACCCGAACAGCGTGAAGAATGAGATGGTGACCGCGGCGCTGGCGGCGCTGAAGCGCATGTCGCGGAACAGTCGCACGTCCAGCATCGGCTGGTCGGTGCGGCGCTCACTGATGATGAAGGCGATCAGCACGAGCACCGCGCCGCCGAACCCGAGCAGCGACGGCGCCGACGTCCAGCCCCGGTCAGGAGCCTCGATGATGGTGTAGACGAGCAGCGCCATGAAGCCTCCGGACAGGACCAGGCCCAGCGGGTCCAGCCGGTGCGGCACGGGGTCCTTCGACCTGGGCACGAACCAGGCGACCAGCGCGATGACGCCCAGCGACACCGGCCCGAGCGTGTAGAAGACGCTCGACCAGCTGTAGTGCTCAAGCAGGTAGCCGCCCACGATCGGGCCGAGGGCGATGGCCGCCCCACCGGTGGCCCCCCATAGGCCGATGGCCAGTGCCCGCTCGTTGCGAGTGGTGAACACCCCGGTCAGCAGTGACAGCGTGGCCGGGAACGTCATCGCCGCCCCCAGGCCCATGACGGCACGGGCGGCGATCAGCTCCGACGGGGACATGGCATACCCGCCGACAAAGCTTGCCAGGCCGAACACCACCAGCCCGGCCACCAGCATGCCCTTGCGGCCGTACCGGTCGGACAGGCTCCCGCAGGTCAGCAGGAGCGCGGCGAAGACCAGGTTGTAGGCGTCGACCACCCATTGCAGCTGCGCCGTTGTCGCGCCCAGTTCGCGGGTCAGCGTGGGGAGCGCCACGTTGACCAGCGTGGTGTCGAGATTGATCACGAACGATGCCGTCAGCAGCGCAGTGAGGACGAGTGGTTTGGAAGGCGGGCCAGTCATGGTTGAAGACTACGCCCGGGTGGTTTAGTTTCTCAACCGATGAGTTTGAGAATTAAATCTGCGCAGGTTAGGCTGAGCGAATGCGAAGCTACGGCCAGTACTGCTCGATCGCCCGGGCCCTCGATCTCGTGGGTGACCGCTGGACTCTGCTGACCGTCCGGGAGTTGCTGCTACAGGGCCCATGCCGGTTCACCGACCTGAAGCGCGGGCTGCCCGGCATCGCGACCAACCTGCTGTCGACCCGCCTGAAGGAGCTCCAGGACGCCGGGCTCATCAGACGCGAGGACGCGCCTCCGCCCATCGCCACCGTCCTGTATTCCCTGACCGAGGACGGGCTGGCACTGGAACCGGTGCTGAAGGCGCTCGGACTGTGGGGACTGCGCACCATGGCCGAAGAACGGCCCGACGACGCATTCCAAGCACACTGGCTCGCCTACGCCCCCGGCTGGTTCACCACCGACGCCGACCCAGACGCCCCCCCGGAGGTCATCCAGCTCATCGCGGGCGACCAGCAAGCCGTTGTCGACGTCGGCGGGGGGCAGGTCCGCACCCGAGTCGGCCGTATCGACGACCCCGACCTGATCCTGGAAGGCCCACCCCGCGCCATCCTCGGGCTGCTCACCGGCGTGATCGACCTCGACCTCGCCACCGCACTCGGCCTGACCGCCAAGGGCCGCCGCAACGTGCTCGCCCGCCTCAAGCCTGCCACCGAGAAACCGGCAGCCGCGCCAACCAGAACCTGAGGCTCGACGCCGACCCGCCGGCGCAGGGCTGCCTGTTTGGTCAAGGCCGCATACGGCCTCGCACACGGCTGCAGCCAGGGCGCAGAGGGTGAACGAGATCGGCGCGAGGTTCCTCCAGGCCAGACCATGCCTCGTCGACCGGCGCGGTGTTTGCCGCCGGGGGCAACGGCACCACCTTCCTGGACGACGCCGACTCTGCCGACCTCGCTGACCGGCTGCGCTCACACACGAGCAATTCCGTCACCGCCGCACAATGGCGCCATCACGCGCCAGAAGTTCCCCAGCATGCCCCGCACCCATGGCGTCCGACGAGGGAGACCACCTCGCCGACGTTTTCACCGGCTGCGAGGCACACCATCCCGCCGGACATGACGCGGTTCTACTTCCACGGCTTTTACAGCGGCATCTGGCACACGCTGCGCTGGACCCACGCGCTGTGCGAGGAGATCATGCGGGAGGTGTGCGCTGGTTTCGACGTGGAGCTACGGGAGTTCAACGGCGAGGCCGATCATGTCCACCTGCTGGTGCACTACCCGCCGAAGGTCGCCGTGTCCAAGCTGATCAAATCCCTCAAGGGCGTCAGCTCCCGATCCCTGCGGGCCGAGTGCACCGGCCGGATCAACCGCATCGGCATGGGCTCCGTCTTCTGGTCCCGCTCCTACTTCGCCAGCTCGTGCGGCGGCGCACCGCTCACAGTGATCCGTCAGTACCTCGAGCAGCAAAAACGTCCACTGTGACCTGCGGGCCAGAGCAGTCCTGAGATGCGTTTCGGGCGCGGGCGTCGCGCGGGTCGGCGATGCCGCGCAGAGGGGGCAGACCGACAGTGGCGGCGACGCGGGCCGCGTCAGTTCTCGTCGGGCGTCCAAGCCGCGACCAGGTCCAGCAGGCCGGGGAAGCGTGCGTTGAGGTCGTCGATCCGGACGTGGCTGCGGCGTTCCAGGCCGTACTGGCGCTGCCGGGTGATGCCGGCCTCGCGCAGGGCCTTGAAGTGGTGGGTCAGCGAGGACTTGGGGCGGTCGAAGCCGAACCACCCACAGGTGTGGTCGAACTGCTCGGATTCCAGCAGGAGTTTCTTCACGATACGCAGCCGCAGTGGGTCACTCAGGGCGCCCAGCACGGTCTCCAGGCGCAGGTCCTCCAGCGCGGGCTCGGGCAGCGGCTCGGGCAGGTCTGCGGGCTCCGGCAGCACCTTGAAGTCCGGCACCCGTACGGACGCCGGACGCGCCGTGGAAGGCATAGACAGCTCCTCATGACCCGAATCCTATGTACGACTCCAATCGTACTGCATGCTATGTTCGAGAAAACTCGTACTGCGCTAGCAGGAGGGATCTGTCATGTCGGAGAGTCGAACCGCGCCCCTGAAGGTGGTGGGCGAGCGGGAAACCGCGGGGAAGGAGCCGTCGAGGGCGTCCGCCTCCCCCGCTCCCACCTGGTGGGTATGGCTGGCCGCCTGGCCGGTGACGGCAGTCTTCGTCCTGTCCAACGCGGCAACGCCGCTGTACGTACTGTGGCAGCGCGAGATCGGGTTCTCCAAGGGCACCCTGACCGTGATCTTCGCCTTCTACATCGTCGGCCTTCTCGGTTCGCTGCTCGTCTCCGGCGTCGTCTCCGACCGGCTCGGCCGCAAGACGGTCCTGCTGCCCGCCCTGGGCCTCGCCCTGGCCGCCTGTGTCATCTTCGCGACCGCGTCGACCGTGGCCGCCCTGATCGTGGCCCGGCTGTTCACCGGCATCGCGGTCGGCGCGGTCGTCTCCGCGGGCATGGCCGCCGTGACGGACGTGGCCGGCCAGCACCGCAAGCGGCTCGCGGCCCTGCTCGCCTCCTGCGCCATGGTCTTCGGGGCCGGCCTCGGCCCGCTCCTCGCGGGCGTCCTGTCCGAGACTGTGCCAGCTCCCACCGTCACCGTCTTCGTGGTGGAGATGGCACTGCTCGCCACCGCGGTCCTCGCCGTGCTGCGCATGCCGGTGCGCCGCCCCGCCGCACCCGCCAAGGGCGCCTGGATCCGCGTCCCGGGCGTCCCGCACGGCAACGGCCTGCAACTCACCCTCGGCATCGCCGTGTTCGCGCCCGGCATCACCGCGACGTCGTTCGTGCTCTCGCTCGGCCCGTCGCTGCTGTCCGGCCTGCTCGGCACCACCAGCCGGATCGTCGCCGGCGCCATGGCGTTCGTGATGTTCCTGGCCGCCACTGGCGTGCAGTTCGCGGTGCAGAAGCTGCCCCGGCGCACCATCCTGACCGCCGGGGCGATCAGCACCATGCTCAGCATGATCGCGCTCGCCACCGCCGTGCACACCTCGTCGGTTCCCGTGCTGATCGCCTCCGCGCTGCTGGCCGGGGCCGGCCAGGGCATGGGGCAGCTCGGCGGGCTCTCCCTGCTCAACCACAGCGTTCCGGCGCAGCGGCTCGCCGAGGCCAACGCGGCGCTCAACGTGGGCGGTTACGTCCCGGCGGGCGTGCTGCCGGTCTCGGCCGGCTACCTCAGCGACGCCATCGGGCTGACCAACGGCGCGACGGTGTTCGCCGTCGTCCTGATGAGCCTCGCGGTCATCGGCGGCCTGGTGGTCGTCGCTTCCCGTCGCCGGGTCGCCGAGCCCGCGTGAGCGCTCGATACCCCGACACCCCCTCCCGCGGCGCACCGCAGCACCGGCTGCGGTGCGCCGTCGTGCCGGACGCCCCTCACCCGCGGATCGCATGGAAGAGCAGCTCGCTCGACTCGGCCCAGCGGTCCGGCACGTCCGTCCGGCCGTGCAGCACGTCCGAGATGTGCTGGGTACCGAAGAAGGCGGAGACCAGCACCCGGGCGGCCGCCCCCGGCTCGACCCCGTCCCGCAGTTCGCCGGCCTCCGCGGCGGCGACCAGCAGGGACTCGAGGATTTCCGTCCAGTCGACGTACGGCGTCGGCAGCTCGGCGTCGATCTGCGGGCGCTCGATCTGCAGTCTCGCCCCCGCCTGCACGATGACGTCGTCACGGAAGGCCAGGGCCGCGCGCTCCAGCAGCTGGGCGGCAGTGTCGAGCGGCCCGTGACCCTCCGCCACCACCTGCTCCAGCAGCGCCGGCCAGCGCGCGTAGTGCTCCTCCACCACGGCGACGGCGAGGACTTCTTTGGTCGGGTAATGGAAGTACACTGCCCCCTTGGTCATCGCCACCCGGTCGGCCACATCCTGGACCGAGGTGTGGCGGAATCCGTGCCGTGCGAACAGTTCGGACGCCGCGGTCAGCACCAGCTGCCGGGTGCGCGCGGAGCGGTCCTGCTTGGGGTCGGGCCCCCTTCTGGTGACGATCTTCTTGTGGACGAACGAGGAATACGCCGACTTCGGCTCCACCATGGCTCAGTTCCTCTGTGTGTGGCGGCTTCCACCGGCCGGTTCCGGCTGCCGCGGGTGCGGACATGACTGGCGCGGCTCGGCAGACGTATCTGGCCAGGATGTCTGAGAACACGCTCCACAAGAAACCTTCCGGAAGGTATCTTCCTTCAGGTCGCTTCCCGTGGGAACGGGACGATAGCGGGCCCACTCCCGCTGCCGCGACTTGGGGAGGAAGCAGAACGTGCATTTCGTGCAACCACTTGCCCTGCCGTCGGAAACCCACAGCCTGCAAGACCCTTGGCCCACTCTCCGTTTCGACCAACCCGTGCCGCGCGAGACGGTGCACAAATCCGCCACCGCGGAAGTGCTGCTCACCGATGCGGCCCGCCTGGACGCGGGGCGGTTCGCCGTGGCCGCCGCATGGCACCGCGACCACTTCCTGGACGACCTGGGCGGCCGGGCCGTCGATCCGGTGCTCCTCGCGGAGACGGCACGGCAGGCAGCCATCCATCTGTCGCACCGCTTCCACGGCGTGCCCCAAGGCCACCACTTCGTGCTCGGTGAGCTCGCCGTCGAACTCGACGGTCCTCTGCCCGCGCCGGACACCGCACCCCTCACTCTCGGTCTCGACGCCCAGTGTCTGCGCGCGCCGCAGCACCCGCGCCGGACAAAGCTGGAGCTGGACGCGACGGTGCGCACGCGGCACCGGCGGCTCGGGCGGGCCCGGGTGCGCTGGGAGGTGCTGGAGCCGCACCGTTACGCGCTGCTCAGGAAGCGCGGCACGGCGGACGCCGGCGCGGAACCGGCACCGAAGCCCACCAGGGCCGTACCCCTGGCACCGTCCCGCGTCGGGCAGCAGCAGGACCGCGACGTCCTCCTGTCCGCCGATCCGGCGCGAGCGGACCACTGGTGGCTGCGCCTGGACCTCGATCACCCCGTCCTGTTCGACCACCCGTCGGACCACATCCCGGGCATGGCACTGGTGGCCGCCTTCCGGCAGGCCGCCCTCGTCACCACCGCCGACCCGGCACGGTACGTGCGGTCGCTGATCACCCGGTTCACCTCGTTCGGCGAGCTGGACCTGCCGGTGTCGGTCACCGCGGAGCACGTCGGCGACGCGGCTAGCACTGGGCGCGCGGTCGAGATCCTCCTGCGGGCCGAGCAGGGCGGCCGCGAGCTCGCGTCCACCCGTGTGGTGTGCGCGCTGCCGTGCGCCGACCATCGGCTCGCCGGAGCGACATGCTGACCGCGCGGCGGACGGATCCAGCTCCGGCACGCCCGGTCCCGGAACGGGCCGGCCTGACAGAACTCGCCCGCCGCGCGGCGCTCCGGGCGGAGGAGCAGCGCAGGCTGACTCCCGAGGTCGCGGCCGCCATCTCCGCAGCCGGCTTTCCGCGCCACTTCGTGCCGGGCCGCTGGGGTGGCGCGGCCGGAGAGTTCGACACTCTGCTGACCGGCGTCGCTCAGGTCGGGGAGGCCTGCGGTTCTGCGGCATGGTGTGCCGCGCTGTACGCCGCGCACGGTCGGCTGGCCGCCTATCTTCCTGTCGAGGGACAGCACGCGGTCTGGGAGCGGGGCCCCGATACCCGGATCGCCGCCGCAGTCGTACCGCCCCAGGGCAGTGCCGTCGTTGACGACGACGGCGCGTGGCGGCTCACCGGTGAGTGGCGGCCCGCCAGCGGGGTGGACCACGCCGACTGGGTGCTGCTCGCCTCGTGGACGCCCGGCGGCGCCGGCCCGGAGCACCGGATCTTCGCCGTGCCCCGGTCGGAGCTGCGGGTGGTGGACACCTGGCAGTCGTCGGGGCTGCGGGGCACGGGAAGCAACACCGTCATGGCCGACGGGGTCCGGGTACCGGGCCACCGCTCGTTCACCCTTGACGCCCTGCTCCGCCCGCTGCCCGGCGCGGCCCGCTGCCACACCGTGCCCTACCCGATGGTCGCCGGCCTCCTCTTCGCTGCTCCCCTCCTCGGTATCGCCCGGGGTGCGCTGCGCGCCTGGACCGACGAGCGGACAGGTGCCGCGTCCCCGCACCCGGCGACGCACACCGTGCTGGCCGAGGCATCGGCACAGATCCACTGCGCGGGGCTGCTCCTCGGCGGCGCGGCCGAGCGGGCCGACCACGCGGAGATCAACGCGCTCGCGGTGGCCGAGAACCGCAGGGACTCGACGGCGGCGGCCGCCCTGTGCCGGAGGGCGGTGGACGCCCTCTTCCGCGCATCGGGTCTGCGGGCCCAGGCGCCGGACCATCCTCTGCAGCGGGCCTGGAGGGACGCGACGGCCGCCGCGGGCCACGCCACGCTCGATCCCGACGCGGCGGCCCGGGCGTACGCGGCGGCGGTGCTGTCCCGGGAGCAGGGCGGCCCGCTGTGACCAAGGCACCACAGCTGCGGCCCGTGGCCTTCTTCGACGTCGACGAGACCCTGCTGGCCGCGAAGACCCTGCTCGACTTCTGGGATTTCTGGGCCGCTTCGGGCGCCTGGGCGCTGCCCGCCCGCGTCCCCGATCTGCGGGAACGCGTGGCGGCGGGCGAGGACCGCGACACGCTCAACCGTGAGTACTACCGACGGTTCGCCGGGGTGCCCGTCCGCACGCTGGCAGCGGTGGCACGCCGCTGGTACGACGGCCACCGCCGGGGGCCGCGGGCGTTCGTGACGGCTGCGGTGGAAGCCGTCGCATGGCACCGGGCCCGCGGCCACGAGGTGGTCCTGGTGTCCGGTTCCCTGCGCCCGCTCCTGGAGGCGGTGGCAGAGGACTTCGGTGCCGCTGCGGTGCGGTGCGCCGAGCAGGGCGTAACGGCCGGCGGACTGCTCACCGGGGAGGTGGACCGGCCGATGATCGGGCAGGCCAAGGCCGACGCGGTCGCGGCCGTCGTCCGCGAGCGCGCGGTGGGCGCAGAGGACTGCTGGGCCTACGGCGACCACGTGAGCGATCTCGCCATGCTGCGGTCGGTCGGGCATCCGGTGGTGGTCGGCGGCTCTCCCCCGCTGGCGACGGAGGCCGAGCGGGCCGGCTGGACACGGCTCAGCGGGCGCACGGGGCCGCGCCGGGCGGTCACGCGCGCCCGGTGCTCCGTCGCGACCTCGGAAAACAGCCGATGACCGGCCGGTTTCGCTCTCCTCAAAAACATTCCTTCGCAAGGGTATGTTTGTCCTCTCGCCAACCTTGGAGGGCACCCGCATGGTCAAGCAGGAAAGGGCGCGACGCACCCGGGAAAAGGTCCTGGACGCCGCAGCCGAGGAATTCGCCGTCCAGGGCTACAGCAGGGCCACGCTCCACGCCGTGGCGGCGCGGACCGGGATGACGAAGGGCGCCCTCTACGGGCACTTCGCGTCCAAGGAGGTCCTCGCCTCCGCCCTGCTGGCCCGGTACCACGAGGTGTGGGAGGAGATGCTGCTGACCCGGGACACCCCCGGCGTCGCCGCCCGGACGGCACTGGAGTCCCTCGTCCTGGACCTCGCCCGGCGCCTGAAGGCGGACATCCGGCTGCGGGCGGCCCTGCGGCTGGCCACCGACTGCCCGAGCCTGACCCGCGGGCTGCCGGACGTGTACAGAGACGTACAGCGCGACCTGGTCGAGCTTGTCCGGCGCGCACAGCAGGAGGGCGGCATGCCCCCGCATCCGCCCGAACTCGTCGCCCAGTTGCTGCTGACCGCGATGCATGGCGCGCTGCACGTCTCCTTCGGGTCGGCGGGGTGCAGTAATGCCTCGGCCTGGGAGGCGGTGTGGCGGCTGCTCCTCGACGCGCTCGCCGGTGATTCGCAGGCGCTGCCAGGCGAACAGGGGGCCGAAGGGAGGGCGCACGGCTGATGAGCAGTGCGTTGCGGATCCGTTAAAAATACCCTCCCGAAGGTATTTTTCTGTCAGGCTGAGGTGGTCCCGTCCGCCCGGTCCGCCTCGGCACGGCCACGGGCAGGCCGGATCCCGATCACGACTCGACAGGTGAAGGGGGAAGCGAATGAGTGTGCTGGACGAACGGGTCGGACCTTTCCCAGGCGGCCGGATCGGCACCGGTGACGTCCTCGGCGACCGGACCCACGAGGGGGTCGGGCGCGCCGTCACCCACGCCGAGCATGTGGACGACTTCGACATGCGGCACCTTCGGTATTTCCTGTCCGTGGTGCGCGCGGGCACGGTATCCGGTGCGGCCCAGGAATTGCGGATATCCCAGCCGAGCCTGAGCCAGCAGATCAAACGGCTGGAACAGCGGGTAGGTGCGCCGCTTTTCATAAGGAGTTCACGCGGAGTTGAACTGACCGCGGGCGGGCGTGCTTTTCTGCGGGAAATCCAGAGCATTCCCGGCCAGCTCAGGTCCGCCATCGCGGCCGCCGCGCCATCTCCCCTGGTCTGGCCCGTGGGCGTGTGCGGCGGCGTACCGGCCGAGGTGCTCGCCGAGGTGCAAAACGGCCTCACCGGGCAGCCCACCGACGGCACGGGGAGCCGCACCGAACCGGTGCTGCGGATGCGCTCGGTCAGCACGGCGGACCAGTCGGAGCTGCTGCAGCACGGCGAGATCGCGTTCGGCATCGTACGACTGCCGGCAGCCGTGCCCGGTCTGGTACGGGCCGTGGTCTGGGACGAACCGCTCGGCATCGTCATGGACGCCGGCCATCCAATGGCCCACCGGCCCCGGCTGACCTGGGAAGACCTCTCGGCACAACGGCTCCTCTGGTACGACGAGGGGTGTGCACCCGGCTACGCGGACACCGTGCCGGCCCAGCTCGCCGCGCTCGGCTGGAACGCCGTGCTCCATCCCATCGACCAGGACCAGCAGGCCCTGTTCGTGCACGAGCTGCAGACCGCCGACGACGTGGTGGCGCTGCGCCCGCGTCTCGCCGTCCAGGGCGACCCCCAGCTCGTGTGGCGCCCACTGCCCACCACGGCGGCACCGCGTGAGCGCCTGGCCGTCACCACGCTCGCCGACAGCGGCTCGGCCCGCCACCTGCGCCGGGTCGCGGCCCGGCGCAGGTGGCCGTTCCTTACCTGACCACCCGCTTCCCCCCGCCTCGATCGGCCCGAGCCTCACGGCTCCGGGCCGATTTTTTTCGGGTATCTCTCGCACTTCACCGGAGACCGTCCGGAACATTTCGTTCCGCGCATCGGCGAGTTAATTCCGTCACCCCATAGGTCAGGCCCTATGACCGCCACGCACTTTCCGTCTTGGACACCGCGGAAGGCTGGAACCTAGTCTTTGAAACACGGAACAAAAGGCCGCGGAAATTGTTTCGCGCCAGGTTTTCCATATTCCATTTTCCGCTCCGTTCATCGGTGCGCCGGGAAACAGAGGAGACGCGTGATCTCGACCAAGCTGACCGAGCTGCTGGGAATAGACCATCCGATCGTCAGCGCCCCGATGGGCTCCGTGTCCGGCGCACGGCTCGCCACCGCCGTCACCCGTGCCGGCGGGCTGGGTCTCGTGGGGGTCAGCTACGGTGACGCCTCCTTCATCGACGAGCACGTGGCCGCGACGGCCGAGCACGGCGGTGTCTGGGGCGTCGGCTGCGTGATGTTCACGTTCGACGAGCGCCCTGGCCTGTGGGACAAGGTGCTCGGCTACGCACCGCCGGTGATCGCCCTCTCGTTCGGGGACGCCGACCAGGTGCGCCGGTACGTGGCGTCCGCCGCCGAGAGCGGGGCGCAGGTCGTGGTGCAGGTGCACGACACCGAGCAGGCGGCCGTGGCCCTGCAGTCCGGGGCCTCCGTGCTGGTGGCCCAGGGTGCCGAGGCAGGCGGCCACCACAAGACGCAGGCGACGCTGCCGTTGGTCCCTGCCGTCCTCGACCTCACGCAGGGCGCTCTCCCGGTGGTGGCGGCCGGCGGTTTCGCGGACGGGCGTGGCCTGGCGGCCGCGCTGGCCCTCGGGGCCGACGGCGTGATGATGGGCACCCGGTTCGCCCTCACCGAGGAGTCCATGGGCACCGCCGGCTTCAAGACCGCCCTGGTGTCCGGTGCCACCGCCGATCTCGTCGACACCCGCTCCTTCGACGTCGTGCGCGGCATCCCGTGGGACGAGATGTACACGGCGCGGTCGGTGAGCAACGCGTTCACCCGCACCTGGACCGGCCGGGACGCGGAACTGGCCGCGCGACGGGCCGAGATCGAACCCGAGTGGACAGCGGCAGTCGCCCGCGACGACACGGGGCAGCGGGCGCTGTTCGCCGGGGAGGTGCTGGACCTTGTCCATGACGTGCGGTCGGCACACAGCGTGGTGAGCGACACGGTCACGGAGGCCGAAACGATTCTCCGCCGACTCGCCTCTCAGGTCACGTCCGCGCAGTGAACGTAAGAAACGGAGTCTTTCAGTGATCCACGTCCTCACCCTCACCTACCTCGTCCCCCGCGACACCGTCACCGCGCACATGGCCGAGCACAAGACATGGCTGCGCGAGCACGCCGACCAGGGGCGCATCCTGTTGAACGGTCCCCGCCCGGAGGGCGGTGCCATCATCGTCACGGCCGACCTCGACGAGGCCACCGTGCGCGAACTGATCGAGAGCGACCCGTGGACCCGGCTCGGTGTCGTGTCGTACGACACGGTCGCCTTCGAGGCGCGGGGCGTCAGCCCCGGCGTGGTCACCGCGGCCGAGCCCGACGAGAGCGTGCTGCTCATCAACGTGGCCACCACCGACGACGCGGCCGCCTCGGTCGACGCCCTCGCCTCGGCCGTGGAGCACGTCGCCGCCACCGCCGACGGTTTCCGCGGCTCCCGCCTGCTGACCAGCGTCGACGGTGACGCCATGGTGAACCTCGCGGCCTGGACGGACGAGAAGCGGTTCAACGCCATCTTCGACGACCCCGAGTTCATGCGCCGCTACGAGGCGTTCGCCGAGACCACGACCGGTGCCAAGTACCGGCTGTACCGGACGAGCCGGGTCATCACCCCGGACCGCTGACGAACCGTCACCACACCATAGAAAGCAAGAGGAGACAGCATGCCCACCTCGTCCACGCCCGCCGAGTACGACCTCGTCGTCATCGGATTCGGCGCCGCCGGCCTGTCGGCCGCCCTGTCCTTCGCGGAAGCCACCGAAGGCCGCGAGAAGCCCACCCGCATAGCCGTCCTCGAACGATCCGCCCGCGAGGACCGCGGCGGCGCCACCCGCTGGACCGGCGCCTTCCTGCGGATCGGCCAGGAACGGCAGCTGGACACGGACTGGGCCGAGCACGTCGGCCGGGTCTCCGGCGGTCTGGCCGACGTCGACTACTGCCGTACCGTCGAGCGGGAGACCCCCCAGACCCTGGCATTCGTCGAGAAGCACGGCGTCGAGATCGCCTTCGCGGACTTCCCGCTCCCGCACACCTTCGAGGCCGGCACCCCCTCCATGACCCCGCCCGCCAGCCCCCGGGGCGGCGGCGCCTCGATCGTCGAGCACCTGGGCGCCGCCCTGGAGCAGGACCCCCGCGTCGAGATCCACTACGAGACGGAGGCGCTGCGCCTGACCACCGCCGAGGACGGTTCCGTCGACGGCGTCGTGGTGCGTGGCTCCGACGGCCGCACCCGGCGGCTGGGCGGCCGTGCGGTGGTGCTCGCCTGCGGCGGCTTCGAGGGCAACGCCGAGATGCTCACCCGCTACCTCGGCGACCGCGCCTGCGACCTCCCGCTGATCGCACCGGGCATCGCCAACAACCGCGGTGACGCGCTGCGCATGGCGCTGGACCTCGGTGCCGACACGGCCGGGCAGTTCGACGGCATCCACGCCGAGCCGGTCGACCGCCGTACGACGAAGGCCGACTCGGTGCTGTACGGCTTCCCGGCCGGCATCTTCGTCAACGGCCGCCTGGAGCGCTTCTTCGACGAGGGCCGCGACACCTGGGACAACACCTTCGAGCACATCGGCTACGAGATCTGGAAGAACCAGGACCAGGAGGCGTACTGGATCGCCGACGCCAAGACCCTGGCCATTCCCGGCATCATGAACTCACTGCTCAGTGATGTGCCTCCGGAGCAGGCGGACACCCTGGAGGAACTCGCCACGAAACTCGGTGTCGACGCCGAGGCCTTGGAGAAGACCGTCGCCGAGTTCAACGCGGCCGTGGCGCCTGGGGAGTTCGACCCGACCCGCCTGGACGGCAAGCACACCGTCGGCCTCACCCCGCCGAAGTCCAACTGGGCCACCCCGCTGGACACCGCGCCCTTCATCGGCGTCCCCGTGACCGCCGCGATCTGCTTCACCTACGGCGGCGTCCGCACCGACCTCGACGCGCGCGTCGTCACCCCGTCCGGCACCGCCATCCCCGGCCTGTACGCCGCCGGCGAGGCCACCGGCCTCTTCTACCACGCCTACCCGCCGGCCACCTCCGTTCTGCGCTCGCTCATCTTCGGCCGGCTCGCCGCGCACCACGCGGCCGCCGCCCAGCAGACCGTCTGACCCCATCCCACGTCAGCAGCTTCTGGAGACTCCATGAGTATCGTCAACATCGACGTCACGCTCCGCGACGGCGGCTATCGCAACGGGTTCGCCTTCCCGCTCGCATACGCCCTGAAGCACGCCCGGTTGAGCGTCGACGCCGGCTTCGACTGGATCGAGATCGCCTACCGCAAGGGCTCGCTCCTCCCCATACCCGACCTCGGGCTGACCGGACGCGGCGACGACGAGTTCATCGCCGCGATGGCCCAGGAGATCGGCCCGCAGCGGGTCGCGATGATCCTGCACCCGAAGAACATCACCCGCGACGACCTGCCCGCCATGTACGCGGCGGGTGCGCGCCTGGTCCGGATCATCCTGCCCGCCCAGGGCTACCAGACCGGCCTCGACTACATCCGCCAGGCCAAGGACATCGGCTTCACAGTGGGCGTCAACTTCGCCCGGATCAGCCAATGGCCGGGCCGAGACGTGGTCGAGGTGGCGACCGCCGCCACCGACGCCGGCGCCGAGTTCGTCTACCTCGCCGACTCCAACGGTAGCCTCTCCCCCGTCGACACCACCGACCTCACCACCCTGACCAGGTCGGTCACCGGCGGCCCGGTCGGGCTGCACGCCCACAACAACCTGGGGCTCGCCCTGGCCAACGCCATCAGCGCGGTCGCGGCCGGCGCGACCTGGATGGACTCCTCGATCCAGGGCATGGGCAAGGGCCCCGGCAACCTCATCGCCGAGCAGTGGCTGGCCCACCTCGACCGCACCGACCCCGAAGCCGCCGCACGGCTCGACCTGGCCCCCGTCCTGGAGCTGGCCGACCTGCTGCTCGCCAACATCCCCGAGGGCAGGCCCTCGCTGCCGCTGCCGGACCTGGTCCTCGGCCGCTACGACCTGCCGGTGGAGCACCGCAAGCAGCTGCTCGGCGAACACGGCGAGGCCATCGCGACCGCACGCACCCTCGCCGGCGCTCGGTGACCCACGCCGGACCGGCCGTACCGACGGCGGTCTTCGGACCGCAGACCGCCGTCGGCGCGCCCCACGCACTCGTCCTTGCCCCCGTCACCCCTCGCTGGGACGAGGGAGCGTTCTTCACCCCGGTCATCCGGACCCTGGCCGACGCCGGACTCCGGGTCACCGTGGTGGACACGCTCTCCGTGTGGGACGAGGAAGTCGACTCGATGACCGCCTTCGTCGCCCGCTGGCGCGCGCTGCTGCCCGCCTTCGGCCGCGTCGACCTGCTCTGCGGGAACGCGCTGGGCGGCGCGGTGGCCCAGGCTCTGCTCCCGGACTGCGCTCCCGACACGGCCGCCCTGCTGGTCTCGGGTCCCGCCCGCACGGACCCGCTCCTGGAGGAACGGCTCACCCAGATCGCGGACCTGGCCGCGTCCGGCCGCCCCGGCGCCGCGCTCGCCCTGCTGGGCCGACGCGTCCTCCCCCACAGCGCGCCCGGCACCGACGCCGGAGGCCCCGCCGCCGAGGGCCACCCTTCCGCCGTGGCCGACACCGACGCCGACGCGGCGGCGAGCCGGAGGCTGGCCGCCGGGATGCGGTTGCTGTGCGGGATCGACGTCTCCGCCGCCGTACGCGCCCATCCGGGCCCGCTGCTTCAGATCGTGGGCAGCCACTCCCAGCTCGTCACCCGGCGGCACACCGCCGCCGCCCCGCACCACAGCGTGCATGTCGCCCCCGGGGCGGGCATGCGCCCCCACTCCGAACAGCCCACCGAGGTCGCCGCGCTGATCGGCGCCTACCTGTGGGAGAAGGGTCTCCGATGAAAACCCCACAGCCGACCGAGAGGAAGAGCGTCGCCGTACTCCCCGGCGACGGAATCGGCCCCGAGGTCGTCGACGCCGCTCTTCGTACCGTCGACCGGCTCGCTCTCCCCCTGGACTTCCGGTTCGGGGAGATCGGCTGGGAGTGCTGGCGCCAGGAGGGCGACCCGGTGCCCCAGCGGACCTGGAAGCTCCTCGCGGAGACCGACACCTGCCTGCTGGGCGCCATCACCAGCAAGCCGCTCCGAGAGGCGGAGGCCGAACTCACGCCGTCCCTGCGGGGCACCGGCCGGAAGTTCGTCTCTCCGGTCATCCAGCTCCGCCAGCGCCTCGGCCTGTACGCGAACATCCGGCCGGTCACCGACCTGGACGACGGCCAGTTCGACTTCACCGTCATCCGCGAGAACACCGAGGGTCTGTACGCCGGCTTCGACGTCCGGGGACTCGACGAGGCGCTGTGGAACGTGGTGCGCGAACACCCCAATGCCGAGGCGTCGGGCCCCGAGGAGAGCAGCGTCACGCTCCGGCTGCAGACCCGGTTCGGCATCGACCGGCTGCTGCGCTTCAGCTTCGCGTACGCCGAGGCCCACGGCCACCGGCGGCTCACCGTCGTGGACAAGCCGATGGTCCTACGTCAGAGCAGCAACCATCTGCGGGAGCGCCTCGAACTGATCTCGCGGGACCACCCGGACATCGAGACCGAGATCCTGAACGTCGACGCCGTTGCCCTGTGGATGGTCCGCAGGCCGGAGCGGTTCGGCGTGCTCGTCGCCGAGAACATGTTCGGCGACATCCTCTCCGACCTCGGCGCCGGTGTCATGGGCGGACTCGGTCTCGCGCCGAGCGGCAACATCGGCGACCACGGCAGCTACTTCGAGCCGGTGCACGGCAGCGCCCCCGCCTTGGCGGGCCAGGACCGGGCCAACCCGATGGCGATGCTGCTCACCGTCGCCCAGATGCTGGACCATCTGGGTCTGCCCGTACCGGGCGAGGATCTGCGCGGCGCCGTCCGCACCGTCGCCCGCGCCCGCAGGACCGTCACCTACGACCTGGGCGGCAACGCGGGCACCCGGGAGGTCGCCGACGCAGTCACCGCCGAACTGCCGCTCGAGGACGCGGAATCGGTGACCGTCGAAGTGCCGGGCGGGACCGCCGAGCCGGTGGCCGACGTACCCGCGGACGTGGTGGACCGGCTGGCCGCGCTCGATACTGCCTCGGTCTCCGACGCGCTGGACAGCCTCGGCCTCCCCGGGGTGCTCGCCGGGATCGACGCACGCGTGCCCGGAGCCCGTACGGCGGGCCTGGCGTACACCGTCACCTACCAGCCGGTCGACCGTTCCGACGGCAGGTTCCGCAACGCGGCCAACTACCTGGACGACGTGCCCGCGGGCTCCTTCGTCGTGGTCGACAACGGCGGCTCCACCACCTGCACCAACTGGGGTTCGCTGCTCACGTCGGTGGCGCAGAGCCGCGGGGTGCGCGGCACCGCGCTGCACGGCTCGGCCCGGGACATCGCCGAGATCCGCGCGGCCGGATACCCGCTGTTCAGCAGCGGCGCCACGATGGTGAGCGGAAAGAACCGCGTGGAACTCGCCGCAACCGGACGGCAGATCACGATCGGCGAGGTCACGGTACGCCCCGGCGACGTCATCGTCGCCGACGACAACGGCGTGCTCGTCGTACCCGCCGAACAGGCCGCCGAGGTCGCGGACCGCGCGGAGCGCGTCGAGCGGACCGAGTCGGCCATCGCCGGCGCGGTCGGCGACGGCCTGCGCCTGGACGAGGCCCGGCGGCGGTTCGGGTACGCCAATCCCTGGGAAGGTCCCGGCAGCTCTCAGTCCTCCGAACAGTGATGTGTGACCTACAGCCGCAGCGCGTGGTGGATGTCCACTACCACGCCGGCCCTGACCTGTACCGCCGCCGTCTGACGACCGCCGACGCCGGAAGGGCCTACGCGGAGATCGACGGCTGGGTGGTGATCAAGAGCCATCTGGGGTCGACGGCAGCGAATGCCTGGGAGGCCCGGCAGGCAGGTCTACCCGTCTCGGGCGCGGTCGTGCTCAACGACCTTGCCGGAGGCGTCCGCCCCCAGGTCGTGGAACAGGCTGTCTACGCCCACGGACCGGACAGCCCCGCCCGGTTGGTCGTGCACCTCCCCACCCTGGTGGGTCCCGCGCACCGGTCCGCGCTGCGCCGGGAGCCGTTCCATCCCCGCCTCGACCCCGATCAGTGGCGTGGTGCCCGCGTCGTGGACGGCACCGGTCGGCTCGGCGCGCCGGTGCGCGAGGTCCTCAGGGCCGCCCGCGACCTGCCCGTCGTCCTCGCGACCGGGCACTGCGACCGGGATGAGACCCTGCGCGTGGTCGAGGAAGCGGTGCGCCTGGAACTCCCCCGGCTGCTGCTGACCCACGCCACCCATCCTATGTCCGGCCTCACCCCTGCCGACCTGGCCCAACTGGCCCAGGTACCCGGCCTGCACGTCGAACTCACCGCGCTGACTCTGCTGTTGGGCCACCGCGACAGCGCGCACCTGGCCGAGGTGGTGCGGGCCCATCCACGGGTCGTGTTCAGTTCCGACCTCGGACAGCCGGACCAACCAGACCCCGCCGGCTGGCTGGCCGCCAGCCGACGCTGGTTCACGGAAGCAGAGTTGACACTTGATCAGATCCGCGCCGTCACGTCGGTCAACCCCGCGTCGCTGCTGGCCCCCTGAACGGCGACCACCCGCTCCACACCCCGGGAGTACCTCATGCACGCCCGCATCCCGAACGCCGCCCTGCGTGCCGACATCCGCCGGCTGGGCGACCTCCTGGGCGAGACCCTCGTCCGCCAGGAGAGCCCCGAGCTGCTGCAACTCGTCGAGAAGGTACGCCGCCTCACCCGCGAGGACGGAGAGGCCGCCGCCGAGCTGCTGCGCGGCACCGAACTGGAGACCGCCGCCAAGCTC
>NZ_JBEXPK010000056.1:0-49399 GCF_040612015.1 Streptomyces sp. NPDC006476
CACACATTTTAATTTCACTTGAGTTAATACGTTTTATGTGGTGTGGTGTTTTGTTTTCAGTTGTGTGCTCTGCCCATCTCAGACACCGACAGGTCAGGGTGCCGCCCGGGCGGCACCCTGACCTGTCGTGCCAGGAGGCGTCCGGCCAAGGGGCGGCAAGCGGTAATGGCGGGCCCCCGAAGCGGTCGGAGTGGAGCCTGTGTCCGGGGACGGAGAGGGTGTTCTTCGCTGTCAGGAGAGCCCCGACGCCCGGAGCACTGCCTCGACCGTCTCGTCGTCGATGTGATGTCCCAGGCGCTGCATGACGTCCGCTCCGTGGCGCAGTGTTCCTTGTTCGAGGGAGCGGCGGACGCCCGTGTCGAGCTCGTGCCAGAGCATCGGGTTGGCGGTGAGGACTCGGGGGTCGAGTTCCAGGGTGTGTCCGTGGGTGTCCCGCAGGACAAGGTGGGAGGAGACACCGCCGTACTGTCGTACGGCTGTCAGGGCGTCTGTATGGATCACTCGCCTACGCCAGGGGGTGCGTACCGCCAGCCAGCCGCGGCCTGCGCTCATCCGTGGCGGCAGCAGTACCGCGCATACGGCGGCCGACAGGGTGACCCAGAGCAGGGCGCGGAGGGGGGTCAGGCTTGCCGCGTCCCAGTCGACCAGGAGGCTCATGGCGCAGAAGATCAGGGCGCAGCTCACCGCGAGCCGGGCGCTGCCACGCCAGTGGCGGTCGCCGGCGGAGCCCGCCGGTCCGCTCCGTCGCATGGCGCTGACGCTAGGCGCCCGTATGAGGTCCGGCGACCGTCGCTAACGGGGTCCTAGCGCCGTACGGTCGAATCTTGACGGGAATCTGACACCGGACGTCAGCCGGTGCGCACCCTCTGCCTGCTGGCACGGACCAGCTCCGCTTCGCGCAGGACCTCCCGGGTGACCGGAGCGACCTCCCCGGCAGTACACCGGCAGCCCTGCGGGTCCGCGAGCGTCGTCAAGGTCCCGTCAAACCCGGCTGAGCAGCCGTCAGGACCCCGTCAATGACAGCCGCCCGTGGCCGAATCCAGTCGCACACTCGTCGGCGACGGGGGGACGGGCGGCCGTCCTTGGTGCGACGTTGGGGGGACCGTGACTCTCGCGGCTGCCACCGCGCAGGGTCAGGGGCCTCGGACCGAGGGGGAGACACCGCCACGGCAACATGCGATCGCCCCGGTCGTCGGCAGCTCCGGGCCCCGCGGACCGGAGGGTTGGGGCGATCCCGGTCCGAGGCCGCGCGCGGCCCGCCAGGCCCTGGCCGCGCGGGCCGCTCTGCGCCGCCGCTTTTGGGCGACCGTGCCCGCGCGGCTGCGCTTGCTGCGCGCGGCCACGGTCCTGCCCGCGACCGCCCTGGCGGTGCTGCTGACCGTCGCCGGCCTGGCCGCGAACTGTATGTGGGACGGCGTGGCCGGTCGCGACGCGCCGCGCACGATCAGCGCCGCCGACCTCGCCCTGAACGACATGGACGCCCAGGCCGCCAACATCCTGCTGTCCAACGGCGATGCGGGGAAGGGCCGCCTGCGGACGCCGTACGAGAAGGCGCTCGGCGTATACGGCGGCGCGCGGCGCGAGATCGGGCACGATCTGCGGGACCTGGCCGTCGCCGCGCAAGGGGACAGGCCCGACGAGAAGACGGTCGAGAACCTGACCGACGACTTCGCCGAGTACCAGGAGCTCATCGGACGCGCCTTGGAGAACGACGGACGTCCCGGCGGCACGCCGTCGGCCCTCGTGGACTACCGCAGGGCCACCGACCTGCTGCGGAGCAGGCCCCGACGGGACGCCTTCGACTCTGTCGTGGCCCTTTCCCGGGCCCGGGGCCGTTCCTCGCCAAGTCGCAGCAGCTGTACGGCCTGAAGGGTGCGACTCTCTCGTCGTATGACGCCGACCTCGCCAATACCTGGCAGGCATACCAGTCCGATCACCACGACCTGCGGTTCACCAGCGAGTTCCGGAGGGAACTGGACAACATCACCTTCCCCGGCGAGCGGGCAGCAGCCGAGCGGGCGGTTCGGACGTACGCCGTCTATCACCATCGCCCTCACCGCCCTTGGACCGCGGCCCAGGCTGGCCGAGTTCCGCTAGGCGTCCGCCAGCCGGGCCTCCTCCAGGTCGAGGGAGCGCTGCAGCCGACGGCGGGTGGTGTCGCTGATGCGGTGGGTGTCGTACAGCCGTTGCAGCTCCACCGTCTCGACGGCGATCAGGTCACGGCGCAGCTGGCGGTAGACCAGATCGGCGGACTCGGTCGCCGCCACGGTGCCGTTCTGCTCCCTCAGGCGCTCGCGCGCGTCGTCGAGACGGGCGTTCAGACCCCGCCGCAGCCGGTCGAGGACGATGTCCGGTACGGCTTCCAGCTCCGCGAGCTCCTCCAGCCGGGCCAGGCCGGCCTGGGCGAGGTGGGAGCGGGCCTCGACCTCCTCGCGTTCGGTGTGGGCGGGCTCCAGGGCGATGCCGGAGCGGCGGACGACCGGGGCGAGGGTGAAGCCCTGCACGACGAGGGTGACGACCACGACCGACGTGGTCAGGACGAGGACGAGCGGCCGGTCGGCGAGCGGGGTGCCGTCTTTTGCGATCTCCGGGATGGACAGGGCGGCGGCCAGTGGCATCACGCCCCGGGTGCCTGCCCAGGTCAGCACCACCGGGATCCGCCAGTTCATCGGGCCGACGGCGCCTTTGCGTTGGACGACCGCAGACAGCGGCGCGATCCACAGCAGCCGTACGGCGATGAGCGTGCCGGCGACGGCGAGGGCGTACAGGGGCCAGGCATGGTCGCCGTCGGCCAGGGCCCGCACCTCCGCCGGCAACGCCAGGCCGATGAGAGAGAACACCACGCTCTCCAGCAGGAAGACCACCGTGCCGTACACCGCGTGCAGTTGGAGCCGGATACGGGCGGTGGTGAGCCGGTCGCCCCGGCCGCCGAGCACGACCCCGGCGACCACGCACGACGTCACGCCCGAGGTGTGCGCGACCTCCGCCAGCAGATAGGCGGCGTACGGGGTGACCAGGGCGATCACTGTCTCCAGGACCGGGTCCTCGGTGCGCCGCCGGATCAGGGTGATCACCCCGGCCACCGCGCCGCCGATCAGCGTGCCGCCGCCCGCGAGCAGGAGGAACTGGCCGCCTGCCGCGCCCCAGTCGGCGGCCGCGGAGGCCACGGCGATGCCGGCCGCCACCCGCACCAGCACCAGGGAGGTCGCGTCGTTGAAGAGGCTCTCCGCCTGGACGAGCACCTGCACCTTCGGCGGCAGCGACAGGCGCCGCCCGAGCGCGGTGACCGCCACCGGATCGGTGCTGGCCAGAACCGCGCCCAGTACGAACGCCATCTGCCAGGACAGCGGCGTCACCCACACCGCGACCGCGCTCACGGCGGCGGCCGAGGCAAGCACCAGCCCGATGGCGAGGATTCCGACCGGCTTCCACACCGCCCGCAGCTCGCGCCAGGGCATCTCCTCGGCGGAGGCGTACAGCAGGGGCGGCAGCACGACCAGGGCAATGACTTGGGGGCTGATCTCGATCTGCGGGCTGCCCGGCAACAGTGCCACCGCGAGACCGGCGACGACCAGCAGGGAGGGCGCGGGGATGCGCCATCGGCGGGCGAAGGTGGCGACCACCGTGGCCAGGACCACGAGGGCGAGAACCGTACCGACGCTGCGCATGCCGTCCCCCTGGGGCTCTTCGGGAGACCGCCGTGGCTCCCGGCCGACCAGACTTCCCGGCACACCTGCCTTCACCCTATCGGGCCAGGTCACGTCAAGACAGTGTCAAGGTCTTCGGGCCCGGCGCCAAAGAAGCGCCAACGGCCGCGCCGGTCGGCCCGCAAAGGCGCTTCCTTGGCAGGAGGGACCCCGGGGGACAGGGGAGTTGATCCAGTGAGCGGAGCACGTCGGCGGCGATCGTCGACGCGTTCCGCGCTCACCAACGTGCCCGGCGACGGCCGCAACGCCAAACGCTGGCAGGACATAGAGGCGCTCCTCGACAGCGGTCCTCCGCATGCGTCGTCATGGCGTCCCTTAACACCGCTGTCCACGTGCCTTGACCCGGCTCTGACGGAATTCGGACGGCCTATCGCCGCGTACGTCCACGAGGTGGCCGCAACCGAGTCGGCCACCCGGGTCACCGTGCTCATCCCGGAGCCGGAGCGGCTGTGGCAGGGGCTGCTGCAGAAGCAGCGCGGCGCTGTCGTCGCGCACGCCGTACGCCGGGACACCGACGCGGCGATCTGCCGACTGCGGTTCCGGCTGCTGTGGGCGGGGTCACCGCTGGTCACGACTGCCTGCTCACCAGTACGGGGCCGGGTCGTAAGAGTCCCGTCAAAGCCGTAAGGGTCGGCGTAAGAGAGCCGTCAACGGGCGGTCGGATGCGGCCACACAGGCGGTTTCCTCTAACCGTCCGCCTTTCATCGAACCTCACTCCAGGAGCTCGCGATGGCCGATCTGGCCTTCGTCGTCACCGTGATCGCGTCCTTCGCACTGGTGGCCCTCGTCGCCAAGGGGGTGACGAAGCTGTGACCGCCGAGAACATTGTCGGCCTGGTCGTGGCCGTCGCCCTGCTGGGCTATCTCGTCCTCGCCCTGATCTTCCCGGAGAGGTTCTGAGCCACGACATGGGTCCCGTCCTCGCAGGCATCCTCCAGCTGCTTGCCCTCATAGGCGCGCTGGCGCTCGCCTTCATCCCCCTCGGCACCTACATGGCCAAGGTCTACTCCTCTGACAAGCACTGGCGAGTGGAGAGGTGGATCTACAAGGGCATCGGTGCCAACCCGGACACGGAGATGCGCTGGCCCGCGTACCTGCGCGGTGTTCTCGCGTTCTCCGCGGTCGGTGTCCTCTTCCTCTACCTGCTCCAGCGGCTGCAGGGGATTCTGCCCGGCTCGCTGAACTTCTCCTCGGTCAACCCGGCGCAGTCGTTCAACACGGCCGTCTCCTTCGTGACCAACACCAACTGGCAGTCGTACTACGGCGAACAGACCATGGGGCACGTCGTGCAGACCGCCGGTCTGGCCGTGCAGAACTTCGTCTCCGCGGCCGTCGGCGTCGCCGTCGCCGTGGCGCTGGTGCGCGGGTTCGCCCGCTCCCGCACGGGTGAGCTGGGCAACTTCTGGGGCGACCTGGTGCGCGGCACCATCCGCATCCTGCTGCCCGGCGCCGCGATCGCCGCGATCGTCCTGGTGGCGTGCGGTGCGATCCAGAACTTCTCCGGCATCCACGAGGTCGGCCAGTTCTTGGGCGGACACCAGCAGTGGAATGGTGGAGCGGTGGCCTCGCAGGAGGCCATCAAGGAGTTCGGCACCAACGGCGGTGGCTACTTCAACGCCAACTCCGCCCATCCCTTCGAGAACCCCACGCCCTTCACCAACCTCTTCGAGATCTTCCTGCTGCTGGTGATCCCGTTCGCGCTGACCCGCACCTTCGGTGTGATGGTCGGCAGCGTCAAGCAGGGCTACGCGATCCTCGCCACGATGTTCACCATCTGGCTGGGCTTCGTTGCGCTGATGATGTGGACCGAGTTCGCCCACCACGGCCCGGCGCTCGAGCTGGCCGGCGGGGCGTACGAGGGCAAGGAGGTCCGCTTCGGCGTCGGCTCCTCGTCCATCTTCGCGGTGTCCACGACCTTGACGTCCACCGGTGCCGTGGACTCCTTCCACTCCTCCTTCACCGGCCTCGGCGGCGGGATCACGCTGCTCAGCATGATGCTGGGCGAGATCGCGCCCGGCGGCACCGGCTCCGGCCTCTACGGCATCCTGATCATGGCCGTGATCGCGGTGTTCATCGCCGGCCTGATGGTCGGCCGTACGCCGGAATACCTGGGCAAGAAGATCGGCGCGCGCGAGATCAAACTGGCCGCCTGCTACATCCTGATCACCCCGGCGCTCGCGCTCGTCTTCACCGCGGCCTCCATGGCCCTGTCGACGCCGCCGCACTCGATGCTCAACTCCGGGGCGCACGGCTTCTCCGAGGTGCTGTACGCCTTCACCTCGGCCTCCAACAACAACGGCTCGGCCTTCGCCGGGCTGAACGCGAACACCGACTGGTACAACACCATGACCGGTCTGGCGATGCTGCTGGGCCGCTTCCTGCCGATGGTGTTCGTGCTGGCGCTGGCCGGCTCGCTCGCCGAGCAGAAGCCGATCCCCGTGACCGCCGGCACGCTGCGTACCGAGAAGCCGCTGTTCACCGGCCTGCTGGTCGGCGCGATCCTGATCATCACCGGTCTGACCTACTTCCCGGCGCTGGCGCTGGGCCCGCTGGCCGAGGGGCTGGCGTCATGACCACCCGTACCGAGAAGTCAGAGGACTCCATGTCCACAGCCACCCCGACCCGGGCGCCGCACAGCGACGTACCCACCGGGCACAAGCCCGCCGAAGGACGCGTCGGCGCGGGCCTCTTCGACCCCAAGCAACTGCTGAAGTCGCTGCCGGACGCCTGCCGCAAGCTCGACCCGCGGGTGATGGTCAAGTCGCCCGTCATGTTCGTGGTGTGGATCGGCTCGGTGCTGACCACGGTCTTCTCCTTCAAGGACCCCGGTGACTGGTTCGGCTGGGCGATCAGCGCCTGGCTGTGGCTGACCGTGATCTTCGCCAACCTGGCGGAGGCGGTCGCCGAAGGCCGCGGCAAGGCGCAGGCCGACACCCTGCGCAAGGCCAAGACCGACACCGTGGCGCGGCGGCTGCTCGCGGACGGCACGTCCGAGGAGCAGGTGCCTGGCACCGACCTGAAGATCGGCGACCTGGTCGTGTGCGAGGCGGGCGACATCATCCCCGGCGACGGTGACGTCGTCGAGGGTGTCGCCTCGGTCGACGAGTCGGCGATCACCGGTGAGTCGGCGCCCGTCATCCGTGAGTCCGGCGGCGACCGCAGTGCGGTCACCGGCGGTACGAAGGTGCTGTCCGACCGCATCGTCATCAAGATCACGACAAAGCCGGGCGAGACCTTCATCGACCGGATGATCAACCTGGTCGAGGGCGCGGCCCGGCAGAAGACGCCCAACGAGATCGCCCTGAACATCCTGCTGGCCTCGCTGACGATCGTCTTCCTGCTCGCCGTGGCCACCCTGCCGCCCTTCGCGGACTACGCGGGCACGCATCTGACGATGGTCGTGCTGGTCGCCCTGCTGGTCTGCCTGATCCCGACGACGATCGGCGCCCTGCTCTCCGCCATCGGCATCGCGGGCATGGACCGGCTCGTCCAGCGCAACGTCCTCGCCATGTCGGGCCGTGCGGTCGAGGCCGCCGGTGACGTCTCCACCCTGCTGCTCGACAAGACCGGCACCATCACCCTGGGCAACCGTCAGGCGTCCGAGTTCGTGCCGGTCCAGGGCACCACCGAGGCCGAGCTCGCCGACGCGGCCCAGTTGTCGTCGCTGGCCGACGAGACGCCCGAGGGCCGCTCCATCGTCGTACTGGCCAAGGAGCGGTACGGGCTGCGCGAGCGACACCAGGGGGAGCTCGCCGGGGCCGAGTGGATCGCCTTCACCGCCCAGACCCGCATGTCGGGCGTGGACGTCGACGGGCGCAAGATCCGCAAGGGCGCGACCGGTTCGGTCATCGCCTGGGTCCAGGAGGAGGGCGGCACCGTCGCGGACGACGCGGACACTCTCTCCAACGCCATCTCGCAGGCGGGCGGCACTCCGCTGCTGGTCGCTGTCAAGGACGGTGAGGGCGCCCGGGTGTTGGGCGTCATCCATCTGAAGGACGTCGTCAAGGACGGCATGCGCGAGCGGTTCGACGAACTGCGCCGCATGGGCATCAAGACCGTCATGATCACCGGCGACAACCCGCTGACCGCCAAGGCGATCGCCGAGGAGGCGGGCGTCGACGACTTCCTCGCCGAGGCCACGCCCGAGGACAAGATGGCCCTGATCAAGCGGGAGCAGGCGGGCGGCAAGCTGGTCGCGATGACCGGTGACGGTACGAACGACGCGCCCGCGCTCGCCCAGGCGGACGTCGGCGTGGCGATGAACACCGGCACGTCGGCCGCCAAGGAGGCCGGCAACATGGTCGACCTCGACTCCAACCCGACCAAGCTCATCGAGATCGTCGAGATCGGAAAGCAACTCCTCATCACCCGAGGAGCGTTGACGACGTTCTCCATCGCCAACGACGTCGCGAAGTACTTCGCGATCATCCCGGCGCTGTTCGCGGCCGTCTACCCGGGCCTCGACAAGCTCAACATCATGGGCCTGTCCTCGCCCGACTCCGCGATCCTGTCCGCGGTCATCTTCAACGCGCTGATCATCATCGCGCTGGTGCCGCTGTCCCTGAAGGGCGTGCAGTACCGGCCGGTGAGCGCCGACAAGATGCTGCGGCGCAACCTGACGATCTACGGCATCGGCGGGCTGATCGCGCCCTTCATCGGCATCAAGATCATCGACCTGCTCATCTCCCTCATCCCCGGGATCGGCTGACGGCCATGAACAACTCCGTATCGAACACCGCTCGGTTGCTGGGGGCGGCCCTGCGGGCCCTCCTCGTGCTGACCCTCGTAACGGGCGTCATCTACCCACTCGTCGTCACGGGTGTGGCCCAGGCGCTGTTCCACGACAAGGCGAACGGCTCCGAGGTCAAGGCGGACGGCAAGGTCGTCGGCTCCTCGCTGATCGGGCAGTCGTACAACCTCCCGCTGAAGAAGGGCCGGCAGACCCCGGACCCCGACCTGAAGTGGTTCCAGGGCCGCCCGGTCAACGGGCTCGGCAGCAACAGCGTGAACACCCGGTACAAGCTGCTGCTGTCCGGCGCGACCAACCTCTCCGCCGACAGCAAGGTCCTGATCCAGCAGGTGAGGACGGCAAAGGCGGCCGTCGTCAAGGACAACTCGGTGCCCGGCTACACGGTCAAGGCATCCGAGGTGCCCGCCGACGCGGTCACCTCCTCCGGCTCCGGCCTCGACCCGGACATCTCCCCGCAGTACGCCCAGATCCAGGTCCGCCGGGTCGCTGAGAAGAACGGCCTGCCGGTCACCCAGGTCGAGAAGCTGGTCAAGGACCACACCGAGGGACGCACGCTCGGCTTCATCGGGGAGCCCCGCGTGAACGTCCTCGAACTCAACATCGCGCTCAAGGATCTTCTGGCACAGCATTGATGGGATGGGGCGACATGCGCGGGAGTTGGCGGCCGGGAGCCATTCGTGAGCCGTCAACTCCCGTTGCCGTGGCGTCGGTTGCCTCGCGTCCGGTGCCGCCCGGCCCGGCGCACGACAGGAAAGGCCCACCCATGACCAGGGTGTTGGTGGTGGAGGACGACCCGCAGCTCGTACGGGCCCTCGTGATCAACCTGCAGGCGCGCAAGTACGGCGTCGACGCCGCACCCGACGGGGCCACCGCCCTGCGGCTGGCCGCCGCCCATCAGCCCGACGTGGTGATGCTCGACCTCGGCCTGCCCGACATGGACGGCATCGACGTCCTCAAGGCCCTGCGCGGCTGGACCCGGGTGCCGGTCCTGGTCCTCTCCGCGCGGCAGGGATCCGAGGAGAAGGTCGCCGCACTCGACGCCGGCGCGGACGACTACATCACCAAGCCCTTCAACATGAACGAACTCCTCGCCCGACTGCGGGCCGCCGTCCGCCGCACCGAGGACACCCCGCTCGCACCGGAGACGACACTCGTCGAGACCGGGGACTTCAGCATCGACCTGTTCGCCAAGAAGGTCGTACGCGACGGACGGGACGTACGGCTGACCCCGACCGAATGGCGCCTGCTGGAGATCCTGGTCACCAACCCCGGCCGGCTGATCACGCAGAAGCACCTCCTACAGGAGGTCTGGGGCGTCTCCCAGAGCAACAAGACCAACTACCTGCGCATCTACATGGCCCAGCTGCGCCGCAAACTGGAGACGGACCCCGCCCACCCCCGCTATCTGATCACCGAGCCCGGCATGGGCTACCGCTTCGAATCCTGATCTCGCGCAAGGAGATCGAGTACCGGGGCGGTACCTTCACCGAGACGGACGTGGACGCGGTCCTGCGGCGGAGCTGCTCGCAGCCGGGATCGCCGTCGTCTCGACCGTCAACATCCAGCATCTGGAGTCGCTCGGCGATGTTGTGGAGCATGGGCACCCACTACAACCAACAGTGCGACCTGCTGGAGTAAGTGATGGACCCCCAACCCTTCCGCTTCCAGGACGGATACGCCGCGGTCGGCGCCCGCCCGGGTCTCGGTGTCGACATCGACGAGAAGGCCGTACGCCGGGCCGCCGAGACCGGACACCGCTGGCGCAACCCCGTATGGCGCGGCCCCGACAGGGCGATCACCGAATGTTAGACCGCTCCTCGACCGCCGCCTGCGAACCGAACCCGCAAGAAAGGCCCGCTCCCATGGACCTGGTGGACTCCCTCCGCCGCCACCGCCTGCTCGCGATCGTGCGGGGCAAGGACCCCGTCGCCGCCCTGCGCACGGTGCGCACCCTCGTGGAAGAGGGCATTGCCGCCGTCGAGATATCGCTGACCACCACCGACGCCCTGACCGTGATCCGGCAGGCCCGTGCCGCGCTCGGCCCCGACGCCCTCCTTGGCGCCGGCACCGTGCGCTCCGCGGCGGACGCGGGCCGCGCGCTCGACGCCGGGGCTTCTTACCTCGTCACCCCGGCAGTGGTCGACGGACTGGCGCCGTACGGCGTGCCCGTCCTCATGGGCGCACTGACACCGACCGAGATCGAAGCCGCCCTCGCCCGCGGCGCCGACGCGGTCAAACTCTTCCCCGGCTCCCTCGGCGGCCCCGGCTATCTGCGGGCCCTGCGCGACCCGTTCCCCGAGGTGCCCTTCGTGCCCGTCGGGGGAGTGGATGCGACGGCCGCCCACGACTACCTGGCCAGGGGCGCCGTCGCCGTCGGCGTCGGCTCACCGCTCGTCGGCGACGCGGCCGACGGCGGCGACCTGGACCAACTGCGCGCCCGGGCAGCCGAGTTCCGTGCGGTGGCCGCCGGAGACACGCCGTGAGCGCGAACCTGGAGGGGCCGCCCGAGGTGGTGACCTTCGGCGAGACGATGGCGGCGCTGCGGGCCCAGGGCGCGCTGCGGATGGGCGGCAGTCTCGGCCTGTCCGTGGCGGGAGCCGAGTCCAATGTCGCCATCGGCCTCGCCCGGCTCGGGCACCGGGTGCGCTGGGCCGGCCGGGTCGGCGCGGACGAACTCGGTGCCCTGGTGCTGCGCACCCTGCGCGCCGAGGGCGTCGACATCAGCCACGCGGCCACCGACGACACCGGCCGGCCCACAGGACTGCTGCTGACCGAACCCCGCCTGGGCACACTGACCCGCGTCAGCTACTACCGCGCCGGTTCGGCCGGATCGGCACTCACGCCGGCCGATGTGCTGCCCGCGCTGGCCCCGGGAACCCGCGTCCTGCACATCACCGGCATCACGCCGGCGCTCGGCTCGTCGGCGGCCAAGACCGTCCTGGCCGCCGCCACGACCGCCCGCGAAACCGGCGTCACCGTGTGCCTCGACGTCAACCACCGCTCCCGGCTGTGGACCGCGGACAACGCCCGCACGGCACTCCGACCACTGCTCGCCCACACCGACCTGCTGATCGCCTCCGAGGACGAACTGCCGCTCGTGCAGGAACGCCCGGACGCGGAGGAGTCCGAGGCCGCGCGCGATCTCGTGGCCGCGGGCATCACGGAAGTGGTCGTCAAACGCGGAGCACGGGGAGCGACGGTCTTCAGCGCCGACGGGGCGACCCACCGCGCCGCACGGCAGGTCGACGCCGTCGACCTCGTCGGCGCGGGCGACGCCTTCGTGGCCGGGTACCTGTCCGGACTCCTGGACGGCGCGAATGTGCTGGAACGCCTGCACAGGGCCGTCACCACCGCGGCCTTCGCGGTCGCCACCCGGGGCGACTGGGAAGGGCTCCCCACGCGCGAGGAACTGGGCCTGTTCGACGAACCCGACGGCACGACCGTCCGCTGAGCGCAGAGAGACGACTCATGACGGAAAGTACGAACCCGCCGAAGGCGGCCGCTGGATCGACGGGCGGTACGTGTACGTCGACATCCTCACCGGCCGGCTCTACGAACTGCGCGAGGACGCAGGACCCACGGCTCCGCGCCAACTGGCCCGACTCGACGTTCCGTTGGGCGCCGTCGCCCCGGTCCACGACGAGCCGGACGTGTGGATCGCCGCCGCGGGCACCGGCATCGCATTGCTCACCGCCGAGGGCGCGCTGAAGTGGCGCGACCGCATTGAGGACCGCACCCCCGTCGCCAGCCGGATGAACGACGGCGTCGCCGACCCGGCCGGCCGCTTCTGGGCGGGCAGCATGGCCTACGACGGCATCCAGGGCGCCGGCTCGCTCTACCGAACCGACCACGACGGCACCGTCGTACGCATCCTGGACGGGCGGACCATCGCCAACAGACCGGCCTTCAGCGCCGACGGCACGAACCTGTACGTCGCCGACTCGACGGCACCTGCACGAGATCGACCCCAGCCTGGACCCGCCGGCCTCCGCCCGCCATAACGGCACCGGACAGCTTCCCGGATGGTCGGGAAACCGCACACGCCATCGACTCTGCCGGAAGGGCAAGCGCCAACTCAACGCGGCCATGTACCGGATCGCCGTCACGCGGGACGTGGTCTACAGGAGCCATTGGACGCAACCGGCAGCCCATTTCCTTAAAGCTGGAGAGGGGTTGCTTTTGTGGTCAGCGTTCAGCAATGCACTTGCACTCGCTCGACGTAATTGTTGCCGTCCAGGGTCCGCTGTCCTCCTGCCCAGACGTCATCCCAGGTGCCGTTCACGTAGTACACCGTGAAGCTGTTGCCGTGGGCCCTGGCATAGTTGAAACGGCCGTAAATCCAGTTGTCTCCGCAGCCGTCCATGTTCCAGACACCTCCGGACGTGTCGTATACGCAGGCCCGCCCGGCATCGCACTTGTAGGTCACGTACTGGGGATGGACGTCGGCGGCTGAAGCAGTGCTGGAGCCGCCGATGAGCGCGCCAGTTCCAAGGGCGAGAGCCACAGCTGTACGGGTCACGTGCTTTTTGAGCAACTGCATCCAGAAGTCTCCCTGCCTAGGGCCTCACTTCAACGCCAGTTCGAGCAGGCGCCCGTGAGGACCTGCCACTTGATTGACCGACACAACTCGCTGAGGTCAACCTCTTTGCGGCACACCGTAGGCGCCGCCCGTGGACACCAGCCATCCTTTCGAACACCATCGAAACCGCCTGCGGGCCGGCAGATCAGGTCCAGACCGTTGACCGGCTCGTCGAGGATCACCGTGGCCGGGTCACCGAGGAGCGCGCTGGCGATCCCGAGCCGCTGGCCCATGCCCAGCGAGAAGCCGCCGACGCGCTTCTTCGCCACCGCGGGCAGCCCGACGAGGTCGATCACCTCGTCCACGCGCCGCACCGAGATCCCGTGGGTGGCGGCGAGCGCCAGCAGATGGTTGCGCGCACTGCGTCCGGTGTGGATGGCGCGGGCCTCGAGCATCGCCCCCACCTCGTGCAGCGGCGCCCGGTGGTCGGCGTAATCCTTGCCGTTGACCACCGCGCGGCCCGAGGTGGGCGCGTCCAGGCCCAGGAGCATCCGCATGGTGGTGGACTTGCCGGCTCCGTTGGGTCCGAGGAAGCCGGTGACGGTGCCGGGCCGCACGGTGAAGCTGAGATCTTCCACGGCTGTGCGCTCACCGTAGCGTTTGGTGAGGGAGTGGGCCTCGATCATGAGGGGTCCTCGTCGGGAGTAGAGGGGAGTCGTCAGGTGGGGGGCGGTCCGTTCGCGACCGGACCCGCATCACGCTAGAACCGTGCCCGATCCGAATCGACAGCCCATGGAGCGACGTTGCGGCGCCGTGTGCGTCCAGGGTCTGAGCGAGGTGCATCCGCCGATGTACGTTCCGAGTGACCCCTCGTGGACAGCGGTGGACGGCGGACGGGCACGCCCCGGAACGGACGCGGTCCGACGGCTCGCTCGCCCATCCGGCCGATGTCGCTCCGATGACCTCGGCCTGCGCGAACAGCTCGGCTCATGCCGTGACGTTCGGCGGTCATCGCAGGAGACCACCCCCACCCGCGCGAACGTCGCTGGACCGGTACTGGTAGAACCGTCGAATGTCCCTGCGCGCTAAGATCTTGAAGAAGCTGCCCCTCGCGGTTGCCGTGCTGCCGCTCGCGCTGCTCGGGATGTTCGTGACGGCGGTCGTGCCGAGTGGATGGGCCTACGCCGTGTGCGCCGCTGCCGCCTACGTCGCGGAGCCCGGCGCGATGAAACGGGTCACCGGCCGCATGCAGCCGCTGCCCCGCGTGGGCCTGAGCGTTGCGGCGGCATCCGCGTTGCGCGGTGCCTCGGCGCTGGTGCTGCTGGCGCGGGCCGGGGAGGGCGAGTCCGGCGCGTTCGTCCTCGCCGTCCTGGGCTTCCTGGCGGTGCAGGCGCTGCGGCTGGGATACGCGGGGCTGCTGCTGTATGTGTGGTGGTGCCGGCGGCTGCCCGCCGTGACCCGCAACGTGGATCTTTCCTCGTTGCGGATCCCGGACGCTCCGCCACGCTGGCTGATGGACCTGCAGCGTGGGCCGCTCACCTTCGTCGACCTGCCGCTGGTCGCGGGTGCCGCCGTCGCCGCGGAGGTCAGCGCGCCCTGGGCCGCCGGTGGCGCCGGAGCTGCCGTCCTGGCGGGGCTTGTCGCCCTCGTGCTGCTCGCCGTCCCCGCGTGGCGGTCGAGGCATCTCGCCGCCAAGGGGCGCGTGCTGGCAGCCGTCCGAGCGCAGGTACAGGCGTACGAGCCCGAGGTGGTCGTCTACTTCTCCGGCAACCTCCAGTCCGCGTACCAGCTCAACGGCTGGCTGCCCGTCCTGGAGCGGACGCGCCGCCGGGTGGTGATCGTGCTGCGCGAGCGCGAGATGCTGCCCCGGCTCGACGTGACGACCCGGCCCGTGGTCTGCCTCCCCCTCGGCAAGGACCTGACCGCCTTCGAGCTGCCCAGCGCCCGGGTGGCGCTGTTCGCCGCCAACGCGGCCACCAACACCCACCTTCTGCGGATGCCGCAGTTCCGTTCCGTCTACATCGGCCACGGGGACAGCGACAAGCCCACCAGCTTCAATCCCTTCACCAAGGTCTACGACGAGGTGTGGGTCGCGGGCCCGGCAGGCCGCGAACGGTATGCCCGCTCGGGCGTCGGAGTGGCGGACGGGGACATCGTCGAGGTGGGGCGGCCCGCGCTGTGGCCCGTCACCATGACGACCGCCGCGGCACCGCAGCCGACTGTCCTGTACGCACCCACCTGGGAGGGCTTTCACGGCGACGAGGGCGCGGCAACGTCGCTGATTACGATGGGTCCGGCGCTGGTCCGCACCCTATTGGCCCGGCAGCCGCGGATTCGGCTGCTGTACCGGCCGCACCCGCTCACCGGCACCCTCGACCGGCGGGCGAAGGCAGCGCATGACGAGATCCTCGCGCTGATCAAGGCGGCGAACGGCGGCGTCGGCGAGGACGACGCACGGCTTGAGCGGCTCGCTGCCCAGCTCGAGGCGCTGCGGCAGCCCGGCGGCGACGAGGCGCAGGCCGCACGGGACTCTGCCGGGCCCGCCGCCGACTGGGACACGGTGTTCGCCGCGTGGCAGGACGCGTACTGGGCCGATGGCACTCGCCACCGGGTCACGGCCGGTTCTCGCCCTGGCCTCTACGACTGCTTCAACCATGCGGACGTACTCATCGCCGACGTATCGGGCGTGGTCACGGACTTCCTGGCGGCGGACAAACCGTACGCGGTGACCAATCCGGCCGGCCTCGACCCGGACGTGTTCCGGGGGCGCTACCCGGCAGCGGCGGCCGGTCACCTCTTGGGCCCGGATCTCGTCGGGCTCGAGGAGTTCCTCGACCGTGCGGGCAGCGCGCCCGACCCGCTCGCCGCTGAACGCGCGCAACTGCGCGCGCGCCTGCTCGGCTCGGCGGAGGGCGACCCGATGGCCCCCTTCGAGCGCGCCCTCGACGCCCTTCTACGCCGCGCCGCTGGCTAGGGCGCCTGTCGAGTGGCTGTCACGCGGTGTCCTGATGAGCTGCTCGGCCGCGAGCTGATGGCCACAGTCGAGCAGCTCAGATCCCCACCTCACGAACCGAGATCATCCACGTGAGGGTCTCCCTTTCGGTCCGCCGGGTCCTGGCCGAGGAATACCCGCCGAACCACCCGCTCAGCGGCGTGCCCGTCGTCGAACGTGCAAAAACGGCGGCGGAACGCGGCCCGTGCCCGCTGGGCCGCTTCATCGTTTGCCTCGCCTGAACGCAGGACTCGGGTCAGTTCCTCCTCGGTCGTCGAGACGGCCCCGGGCGGCTGCTCCATCAAGTCGAACGTGACGCCCCGGGTGCTGCGATACGTCTGCCAGTCGGGGGCGTAGACGACGATCGGCCTGTCCAGGTCGGCGTAGTCGAACATGATCGACGAATAGTCCGTCACCAGCACGTCGGCCGCGAGGCACAGGTCCTCGACGACGGGGTGCGTCGACACGTCCAGCACTCGACCGCCGCCGGACTGCGGCTGCTTGCCGTCGGCGTCGTAGTAGTGGGAACGCAGCATCAGAACATGGTCGGGCCCCAGTGCGGCTGCCAGCCGGTCCGGGTCCAGGAGCGGGCCGACGTCCGCGTACTCGCGGTGGGTCGGGGCGTACAGGATCGCGGTCTGCTCGGGGGTGATGCCGAGCTCTTTGCGGATCGCGGCGATCTCTTCGGGACCGGTGGCGAAGTAGCGGTCGTTGCGGGGGTAGCCGTACTCCAGTAGCTCGTACGAGCCGGGGTAGACGCGCTGCCAGGTGTCCGAGGAGTGCGGGTTGGCGGAGAGGAGGTAGTCCCAGCGGGCGGAGTGCTCGCGCAGCCGGGTGAAGTTCATGCCCTTGGCACCGATCGGGTACCGCTCCTGATCCAGGCCCATGACCTTGAGAGGGGTGCCATGCAGGGTCTGCAGGTGCACGGAGCCGGGACGCTTGGCGATGGTGTGCGGAAAGTTGACGTTGTTGACCAGATACTTGGCGCGGGCGAGGTGGCGCAGGGCGCTGCGTGAGCCCTCGACGGCAAAGTCCACCCCCGGGGGGAGGGAGGCGACGGCGTCCTCGCGGACGATCCACACCCCGTGGATGTCCGGGGCGAGTTCGCGGGCGCGCTCGTAGATGGCGCGCGGATTGCAGGAGTATCCGCGGTACCAGTACGCGGCGTAGACCGCGAGGTGGTCGTCGAGGGGGAGGCGGCGCTGCAGTTCGTAGTAGAGGAATGAGGGCACTGCGCGTGCCCGGCGCGCGGTGGTGCGGGCGGCGCGCTTGGTCGTGCCGGCGCTCCGACGGGCCTGCAGGCGCAGGCGGTTGACCGGCCGGAGGGCGGTGTAAAGGCGGTAGTCGTCGCGGGCGACGAGGCGGAACTTGGCGCCGCGGGCGCCGGCCGGGAAGGTGTATCCGGCGGGCCGGTAGCGGATGAAGTGCGCGGCCATACGGTGGAAGAACTCTCGGCGGCGGCGCGAGGGGACACGGGACGGGTCGTCGATGATGGTCGTGTAGTGCCAGAGGGCGCGGTCGAAGATCGGTATGCGGAAGGCGTTGAAGGCGTCGCCGTGTGCGTCGATGAAGGCGAAGATCTTCTCGTACTGGCCGAAGACGTCGAAGTGCCGGTCGCTGACCGTGGTGGTTATGGCTCCGGCCCGGCGCTCGCGGTAGAAGTAGCAGACTTGGTCGAGGAGGGCGATGCGCTCTGCTGCGAGCAGGATGGGATAGGTGACCGGGAGGTCCTCGTAGAGGCCGGGGCCGAACCGTACGTCGAGGGCGGCGAGGAAGTCGCGGCGGATGACCTTGTTCCAGGCGGTCATCATGAGTTCGAGGACACTGGGGCGGGCGGCGAGGTCGAAGGTGTCCGGGGGCGTCGGCTCGCGCAGGAGGTGCGCACGCGGGTTGGGTTCGATCGTGCCGTCGGGCAACGCGCGGGCGTAGTCCAGGAACAGGACGTCGGGGCGACTCGCCTCAAGTCGGGGGGCAATGGCGGCGAGGCTGCCGTCGGCGATCCAGTCGTCGCTGTCGACGAACCACACGTAGTCGCCGCGGGCCTGCTCGAACCCGGTGTTGCGGGCCTGGCCGAGGCCGCCGTTGTCCGCAAGGTGCAGGACCCGGACGCGGGGATCCCGGCGGGCGTACTCGTCGAGGATCTCCGGGCAGCCGTCGGGGGAGGCGTCGTCAACAGCGATGACCTCGAAGCGGGTGAAGGGCTGGGCGAGGATGGCGTCCAGGCATGGGCGGAGGAATTCCTCGACGCCGTAGACCGGGAGCACAACGCTGATGAGCACGTCGGACTCGGGGGTGGCTGGCCCTGCTGCCGTTGCCATGTGTACCTCCTGTGGGTGACGCCCGTTCACCCTAGTCTTGTCCACCGCGGGGAGCAGTACCGGGTGGGCTGCTCGGGTGGGACGGGTCCGACCGCGGTGGCGGCCTTGCTGACGGGGCTCACCGTCCGTCGAATGCCTGGGCACCGTCGCGACGGAGAAAGGTCCGGTCCGCCGTCTGTCGCTGCCGAGTTCCGCAGCGTCGGGATGATGTGGCCGGGACCGCTGTTGCCGGGTGACCTGGGGCGCTCGGCCGCACGGATCGGCAGGCGCTGCGAGTCTCGGCGTTGAGCCCGACCACCGAGCCGGGTAGCGGCTCCTTATGGTGAGGACGTGACGTCGAGCGCGGCGTCTTTGATACCGGTCAACATATCCTTGGGAGTTTTGCTCGCCGTGCTGCTCCTGGTGGCGGTGGCGGTCGCGGCCTGGTTCCATCTCGACCCTCACCCGTACAAGAGCCGGGCCCGGGAGATCCTCGTCGCCGGGTTGCGCGCCGCCGTTCAGCTCGCCGTGGTCTCGGTGGTCATCGCCTGGGCCGTCAAGTCCGTGCTGGGACTGGTGGCGTTCCTCTTCGTGATGTCCGCCGTGGCGGTGCGTACGGCCGGCCGTAGAATCACCGGCAACAACACGTGGTGGCTGACCGTCGCTCCGATCGGCGCCGGTGCCCCGGCCCGCCGATCGCCACCCTCACCCGGTGCGTCCGGCTTCCATGTCGCGGTCATGGCTGATGGTGTGCCCTCCGCTGCCCCCTGTCGTCACCCCGTGGGATGCCGTCATCGGGACGCGCGCCGCCTGGACCCACCGGCGATCGCCGTGGTCGCCGGACCAAAGCCGCGCCCGCTCGGCGCCGAGTTCGTGGGCGACCGGCACGGCGGAGAGGCCGACGGCTCCGTCGCCGACGACGGCGACGGTGCCACCCGGCTGCACGCCGCCGGCGGCGACGGCCCCCAGCCGGCGCCCATGACGTCGGAGCAGGCCAGCAGGCCGGGCACCTGGGCATCGGTGGGCAGTTCGGGGGTGGTGACCAGGGTGCCGTCTGCGAGCGGGACGCGGACGTACTCGGCCTGGCTGCCGCCGACGAACTCACGGTTGAGGCAGTTGCTGGGATAGCCGTTGGGACAGTTCGCGCAGGTGCCGTCGCTGGAGAAGAAGGAGCCGACGACGAACTGGCCCGCCCGTTCCTCTTCGGCGCCGTCGCCGGCCCGGCCATGGTGCCGTTCACCTGTCCGCTGACCTCCACGGCTGCTCAATGGCTCTTCGTCCTCTTCGACGCGCCCCGCCGCCGGGTCGACGACTACATCAGCGCCGGCCTCCCCGACGGCACCCTCCGTCCCGTGGTCGGGGAGGTGTTCCAAGGTGCACGCACCCTCGCCATCAGTCGTGGTGTCACCCACGCGGCGGCCGGTCCGCGGCCGTTTCCCGCGCCAGTAGCTCGGCGCGCACCTCAAGCGGGGTCGCTTCGTACCACCGGCGCACCGCTCGACGGAGTGCGCTCACGTCGGCGAAGCCGGCCTGCCGGGCGATGTCCCGGAGGGTGAGCTCCGGTCGGCGCAGCAGTTGCTCCGCTCTCTCGCGGCGTACGCCGTCGACGATCGCCTCGTAGGTGGTGCCGCAGTCGGCCAGGCGCCGGCGCAGGGTGCGTTCGCTGGAGGCGTGCCGACGCGCCTGATCGAGGAAGGAGGGGACGGCTGGAAGGCTCTGCGCGATGGAGATCTCCAGGACCTCGAGGAGGTCCTGCTGGTCGCGCCGCGAAGCCATCTGCAGGTCCAGCACCTCGAGCACTGACGCGTAGGTGATGGGGTCCCGTCCCGGCATGGGTGCATGGGCCCACCGGGTGGAGAACAGCATGCGGTTGCCGGTGGCGCCGAAGCGCACCGGGCAGCGGAACAGTTCCTCGTACGGGCGTCTGTCGCGCGGGGCAGGGAAGACGAAGTCGATCGCCTGCGGGGCGAACGAGGCGTCGAGGTTGAGACGGATGAGCGTGACGACGCTGGAGTACGCCTCCTCGATCAAGAAGGTCGCAACGGTCGGATCGAGCGCGGGGTCCGGTAGATCCGCGCGCAGCACGTAGCCGACGTCCTCCCAACGAGCCGACCACACGGTCATCGCCCCGGAGAGGTTCTGGTAGCGCACCCCCGTCTCGATGGCTTCCTGCTGGGTGTCGGCGGCCATCATGGCGAAGCCGAGCAGTCCCCAAGCCGTCAGGTGCTGCGCCGTGCCCACCCGCAGTCCCAGATGCTCGTCCCCGGTCAGCTCCACGGCCTGGCGGATGACGTCGCTGCCCTGTCGGTAGGAGACGCGCAGGGCGGTGGATGCCATCACCGTCGGATCCAGCCCCACTTTCGTCAGCAGCGGCTGCAGATCGACGCCGTAGTCGTGGGCGACCCGGGCGAGGTAGCGCAGGATGTTCGGCGCGATGGTGGCGGAGGTACTGCGACTCGTTCCCGCCCCGGACCCGGACCGGGCGGGCACCGGAGAAGTGGGCGGGGTGGAGGCACCAGGCATCGCGTTCCCTCTCACCGTGGTGTTTGTCTCCCACCGTAGCCAGGAGGGCCTCACCTGTCGCGGGAGTGGCCGCCAGGGCCTTCCATCCGGCCTCCGGCGCACTGCACGTGGTTTCCCCGCTTTTCTACCTTTGCGGAAACCCGCACGCCCTGCCGTCCATGACCCACCTCACGGATCCCCGGCGCGAGAGCGCGAGAACGAAGGATTGCCATGACTGCACCTCTTCAGACGGCTTCGCGACGGACTGTGCGCCGCAGCCCGCTTGCACCTGCCCGGCGGGTCGCGGCGACGGTGTTCGCCGCCCAGGGAACTGCGGTGGCCGCTGTCTCCACCACGGTGCCCGCCGTCAAGGAGCGGTTCGGCTTGTCGCCACAGCTGATGACCGTGCTTGTCGTGGCCGTGGCCTTGAGCGCGGGAGTCGGCAGCTTCGTGGGACTGGGCGTGATCCGGCGTCTAGGCCTGATGGCCGCCATGCGGGCCGCCGTGGTGGCGAGCGCTGTGGCTCTGCTGCTGATCGGCTGGGCCCCCGGCCAAGCCGCGGTCGCGGTGTCCTACTGCCTGTTCGGTCTGGCGCTGGGCTGCATCGATGTATCCGCGAACACTCGGGCCGCAGCGGTCGAGCGCCACTACGGCCGGAGCGTTTTCGCCTCCTTCTATGCCGCCTGGAGCACCGCCGGTGTCGCGGCCGCCCTGCTCACCGCGAGTGCCGCACATCTCGGCTGGGGCGTCGAGTACACCCTGACCGCCCAGGCCGCTCTGGTTCTGGTCCTCGCCCTGACCATCCGCTCTCACGTGCTCCCCGTCGATCCGCCTTCTCCCGTCTCCGACCAGGCCGCCGGCGCGTCCGAACTCGGTCGTGGGCTCTGGGCGCGACTCGCCCCCTTCGGCTTGGTCCTTCTGGTCGCCTATGTCATCGACTCCACGGTCTCGTCGTGGTCGACGCTGTATCTCCACCAGACCCTGGACACGGCCTTGTCCGTCGCACCCCTGGCCTATGCCGCCTACCAGGTGGGTACCGTCACCGGGCGCGCGGGCGCCGACCGGCTCGTACGCAGGATCGGACCGGCGGCCGTCATCCGTGCCGCCACGCTTCTCACCGCCGCCGCCCTGGTCGGCCTGGCCGCCGCCCCCGCCTGGCCGTACGCGATCCTGGCGGCTGCGTGCACCGGACTGGGCGTCTCCGCGCTCGTTCCCCTCTGTCTGGCCTCCGCCGGACGCCTGCGGCCGGGGGCGACGGAAACGGTCCTGGCGCGTATGAACGTCTTCAACTACATAGGTGTGCTCGCCGGCGGAGCGGCCAGTGGCACGCTCGGATCCACCGGCCACTTCAGACTCGCCTACGCGATACCTGCCGGCTTGGTTCTGACGCTTCTGGCGACCGCACGATTCTTCAACCATCCGGCACGAGCCGCAGGCCGCGCGTAACCGCCCTGCTGATACGCACGAACGCCGTCGGCGCTGTGGCCCCTCATAGTCGTTGAGGGGCCACATCGCCGACGGCCGAGTGTCGGGCCGTACATGTGGACAGCGGGATGTCGCGTCGTTCACAGCAGACGGCGCAGCAGCCGCTCCTTCACAGCGGTGAAGGGCGCGTACGCGGGCCGAAGCGTGTCCGGGAACAGCGGCTTGTCCAGCACCGCTTTGGTGTGGCTGAAGGTGTCGATGGAGTACTCGCCGTGGTAGCGGCCGAAACCGCTGGCCCCTACGCCGCCGAACGGCAGGCCAGGGACGGTCAGATGTGCGTTGGGGATACCGAAGGACAGGGCACCGGAGGACGTCTTCGTCATCAGTCGGCGCTTGCTTGCGGCGGAGGCGGTGAAGGCGTAGAGGGCCAGGGGCTTGTCGCGTTCGGTGATGAAGGAGATGGCGGTGTCCAGGTCGGGCACGGCGACGATGGGCAGGACGGGGCCGAAGATCTCCTCGTTCATCACCGGAGAGCCGGGGTCCACATCTGCCAGGACAGTGGGGGCTATGTAGCGGCTGCTGCGATCATGGTCGCCGCCGATGACGGTACGTCCGTCCGTCAGGTAGCCGATGAGCCGGTCGAAGTGGCGGGTGTTGACGATACGGCCGTAGTCGGGGCTGTCGGCCGGGTTGTCGCCGTACATGGCACGGACGGCCGCGGCGAGGTGGGTTTCCAGTATGGTCGCGGTCTCGCCGATGGCCAGGACGTAGTCCGGCGCGACACAGGTCTGGCCGGCGTTCATGAACTTGCCCCAGATGATGCGGCGGGCGGCCGTGGCCAGGTCGGTGCCCGGTTCCACTACGACGGGGCTCTTGCCGCCCAACTCCAGGGTCAGCGGTGTGAGGTGGCGTGCGGCGGCGTTCATGACGATCCGCCCGACAGGGCCGTTGCCGGTGTAGAAGATGTGGTCGAAGCGCTGCTCCAGCAGGAGGGTCGTCTCGGGGATGCCGCCCTCGACGACAGTCACGGCCTCCTGGTCGAGATGGAGCGGCAGCAGCCGGGCGAGCACGGCAGAGGTGGCGGGAGCGAGTTCGCTGGGCTTGACGACAGCGCAGTTGCCCGCCGCCAGGGCGCCGACCAGTGGTGCCAGGGCCAACTGCACCGGGTAGTTCCACGGACTGATGATCAGCACCGTGCCCAGCGGCTCTCGAACGATCCGGGCACGGGCGGGCATGAGCGCCACGGGGCCGCGGGTGCGGCGCGGACGCAGCCACGAGGTCAGGTGGGCGAGCGCGTGGTCGATCTCATTGACCGTGAAGCCGATCTCCGTCGTGAACGCTTCCAAGGCGCTCTTCCCGAGATCGGCCTGCAGCGCGTTGTGGAGTTCGTCCGCGTGGTCGGTCAGCAGAGCCCGCAGAGCCCTCAGCTGGCCGCGACGCCAGGCCACGGGTTTCGTCCGCCCAGTTGCGAAGGTGGCGCGCAGGCGGTGGACGGTGGTCGCGACAGCCGTCGCGGAGATCTCGGTGACATGCGGCATCGGGCATACCTTTCGTTCAACGCTTGTTCGAGGGCCGGCCGCCGCCGTTAACGCAGCTCCAGTACCGGTGCCGTGGCGGCGAGGGTGTCCGCGGCGGCGAGGTCGAACTCCCCGTGGTCGCTGCCGAGCCCTTGGGCCACCAGCGCCGCCGCCGCGCAGCCGAGCACCGCGCACTCTCGCAGCGTGCGGCCCAGGCCCAGACCACGCAGGAAGCCGGCGGAGAAGGCGTCGCCGCAGCCGGTGGTGTCGACCACGTCGACCGCGAAAGCCGGAACCTCGATCACCTCGTCCGCGGTGACCACCAGCGCTCCGCCGGCACCCCGGGTCGTGGCGACGCAACCGACCCCTTCCGCGAGGAACCTGCGCGCGCCGTCCTCCAGGGTGGCCGCGCCGGTGAGGCCGAGCACCTGTTCCTCATTGGGCAGCAGGTGGTCCAGGTAGGGGAGTGCGGGCGCGATCCAGTCGAACAGACCGCTGTCGCCGGAGGCGAGCAGGTCGGCGGAGGTGACCACGCCTGCGGCCCGTGCGGGAGCGAGGATCTTCGCGGCAGCGTCCCCGCCCATCAACTCCGGTGCTCCCATGTGCAGATGGCTGGCCCCGGCGATCTCGGTGTGCGGGGCGTCGTCCGGGCCGTAGGCGAGGTTCGCGCCCAGGACGTGGAAGGCGGGGCGGCTGCCGTCGGGGCGGATGGGCAGCACCGAGGCCGAGGTCTGGGTGTCGTCGCGGCGCAGGACGAGAGAGGTGTCCACGCCATGGGCGGTCAGCATGCTCAGCAGCAGGTCACCGATGGGGTCGGTACCCACCGCCCCGGCGGTCCGCGCGACCGCACCCAGCTTGGCCAGCGTCAGCGCGGTACCGGCCGCCGAGCCCGCCGGGCTGAACCGGATCTGGTCCACCAGGGCCGCCCCCTGCCCCTCCGGGATGGCCTCGACGGGCCGGACCTGCACGTCGAACACGTGGGCCCCGAGGGCTATGACTGTCTGGTTCATCAGCGGCTCTCCTCGATGGAGTGGGTGGTGTCATCGATGGGATGGGTGGTGCCGTAGCCACGTCGCAATGCGGCGCGGATGACGGCGGCCTGCTGGTCCTCGTCCAGGACCCGCGGTACGCCGAGGTTGGCGGCGCGCAGGTAGAGGCCGCACACCCACTCCAGCAACAGCGCGTTGTCGACGGCCTGTTCGAGCGTCGGCCCGTGTACGACCGCGCCGTGGTTGGCCATCAGTGCCGCCGATCGGCCGTCGAGGGCCGACAAGACCTGGTCGGCGAGTTCCGGGCTGCCGAAAGTCGCGAACGGTGCGACTCGTACGGTGCCGCCGAGCACGAGCTGCTGGTAGTGGACGCACGGAAGCTCGTCGAGCACCAGGGACAACGCGGTCGCGTGTGGCGAGTGGGTGTGCACCACGGCGCCGGCGTCGTAGCGCTGGTAGATCCCGGAATGCAGCTCCACTTCGGACGTGGGCCGAAGGTGCCCGGCGACCACGTCGCCGTCCGGGCCGATGACGGTGACCTGTTCGGGGGTGATGCGGCCGAGGACGGCGCCGGTTGCGGTGACGGCGATGTGCTCGCCGGCGCGCACGCTCACGTTGCCCGCCGTGCCGATCAGCAGCCCGGCTTCGGCGAGACGATGGCATGCGGCTGCCACGGAACGCTGCTGCTCTGCGAAGCCCTGAGGGGACTTGGGCATGTCAGCGTGCCGTCGTCGAGTTCTCAGAACGCAGCAGCGTGTCGAGGTTGGCCATGGAGGTGCGCATACCGGCGCGCAGCGCGGGTTGCTGGATGCAGTCCAGGAGGAGCCCGAGGGGGCCCAGGCCCATGGTGTACTCCACCTGGTACGTCATCTCCGTGGCGTCCCGGCCCTGCGGGCCCTGCACGGGCCGGAACTCGAAGACGTTGGTCAGATCCCTCAGAGGGGTGAAACCGGTGCCGGTGTCGACACGGCGCCTCATCGGCTCGATCTCCCGCACGGTCCACACCGAGCGGGTCCGCAGCGGACCGAGGGTGCGGTTGTGCTCGGCGTACGTCCTGCCGACCGTGGCGACTCCGTGGTGGTCGGTGACCTCGATGGCACCGGCGACCCACTCGGCGTACCGGTCGGTGCGGGAGACGACCTTCCAGACTTGCTCGACGGGAGCATCGACGACGGCCTTCTCGGTGACGACGTACTTGTTCACGGCAGGGCTCTCCTTCTGCATGCGTGGGTGGTGCTCAGCTGTGGTCGAGCAGTTCAGTGGCGGCGTGCCGGCCGGAGCGGACGGCGCCGTCCATGAATCCGGTCCAGTACGGGGAGAACTCGGCGCCCGCCCAGTGCACGCGGCCGAAACGTCGCCCCATCCACTCGCCGTAGCCGGTGAGCACGCCCGGAGCGGCGACGGAGGTGGGTCCGCCTTGGGTCCACTGTTCGGCGGTCCAGTCCTGCTCGACGTAGTCGACGGTGTCGAACGCCCGCTCCCCGACGACCCGGGCGAAACAGCGCAGCACCGCGCCGCGCCGCTCACGGGCCGGGCGGTGTGCCCACTTGCGCCATTCCTTGCCGCCGAGGAAGCCCATGAGCACGCCTGGCCCGCCGTCGGGCGGGGTGTTGTCGAACATTTCGCGGATGGGTGAGCCGTCGCGCAGCAGGCCCATGCCGGAGAGGTCCTCTGCCCGCCAGAACGGTTTGTCGTAGACGGCCACGCACTTCATGAGGGTGCCGAAGGGGAGCCGCTGGTAGAGCTGGTCCTGCTGCGGCGGCAGCAGCGGGTCCCAGACGATCCGCGAGGCCAGCAGTGGCGGTACGGCCACGATCACCCGCTTGGCCCGCCAGTCGCCGGCGTCCGAGACGACGGTGACGCCGGTGGAGTCCTGGCTGATACGGCGCACCGGCGCCGCGAGCCGGACCCGTCCGTCGAGTTCGAGGGCCAGCCGCTGGGCGACCAGCTGGGAGCCTCCGACGAACCGGCTGTCCTGGGCGCCGCCCTCGGTGCCCGTGCCGCGCTCCATCGTGCCCGGATGCGTCTCGTCACCGAATGTCGAGACGTACCAGAGGCTGAACAGCGCGGACGCGTCGCGTGCTTCGCCGCCGTACGCGGAGTTGAGGAAGATGTTGACCAGATCGACGGCGGCACCGGTGACCTCGGCCTTGCGCAGCCAGGTCTCGTACGTCATGCCGTCCAGGTCACGAGCCTTCGGCGCCTGCCATGGGGCCTGCGGGGACAGCTTCCGCACAGCCTGGCTGATACGCGCCAGGGCGATCCCCATGTCTGGAAGCGCCAGCAGGTCCGGGAGTGCCTGTCCGGAGAACCGCTTGGCCCTCCCGTCGTGCACGTAGACGCTCTCGCCGGGGACCGTCGCCTGGTAGGTGGCCACGCCGACTTCTCCGGCCAGCGCCAGGATGCGGTCCTGGGTGGGTCCGACGAACTGTCCGCCGATCTCGGTCACTTGTCCGTCGCCGAGATCGTGGTTGAGGAGCCGGCCGCCGACCCGGTCACGGGCCTCCAACACCGCAACGGACCGCCCCGCCGCGACGAGAGCGCGTGCCGCGGTGAGTCCTGCCAGGCCCGCGCCGATCACAACGACGTCGGCTTCGTTCCTTCGGCGGCCGCTCGTGGGCGCACTGTCCGGTGAAACGGTCATGCTCACTCCAAGATGTGTCCAGCGCCCCTGCTGAGTACGGCCATGCTGCGCAACAGCGCCGCGACGGCGGGCAGCGCCCGGCATCGCGTGCCGGGCATTCGCCGCACAAGAGCTCAAGTCGATCAGCCGGACCGGCAGATGCAGCCACGCACCGTCCAGCTCCGATGTGGCCCCGTCTCCCGGGGACCGAAGCGAACCTATGCACCTACCCGTCGGAGCGAACCGGTCCGAACGGTCAGGGGCGGGGCTTCAGCGGCCAGGCGCGCGCCGGGGCAGAGGGAAGGCGCGGGGCGGCAACCGTCTGGCCGCCCAAGCCTCCTCTTTGACCGCCGGATCCGGTTCTCACTGAACGACAGATGAATAGGTTCCTCGCAACCCCTCAGGAATCGGGATGGCGAATGACGCGAAGATGGATCAAGTTCAAGGGAACAGTCCGGTACGCCCAGGCCCACCTACTCGCCGGACACATCCACGACGCGCGGCGCCAACTGCAGGACGCGGAACGGCCGCCCACACCTTTCGTAACAGGACGTATGGGCGAGGTGTCATGAGCCGCTTCGACTTCCAAGACAAGATCATCCTGGTGACCGGCGGCACCGGTGGCATCGGCAGTGCGCTCTGCCGCCGCTTCGCCGCCCACGGCGCCCGCTGCATCGTCGTCGGCCGCAACGAGGCCGGTGCCACGAAGCTTGCCGCCGAGCTCCCCGGCACCGGCCACATCGCCATCGCATGCGACCTGACGGACCGCTCCCAGGTGGAGCACCTCTTCGAACAGGTCGCAGACATCTACGGTCGCCTCGACGTGCTCGTCAACAACGTCGGCATGACCAGTTCCGAGCGCTTCGACGTGCGCAGCATCGAGAGCATCGAGCAGGAGATCACCCTCAACCTGACGTCACCGCTCATCGCCACCAGTATCGCGATCCCACTGCTGCGAGCCTCTCAGGACCCCCGCGTCATCACCACCGGCTCCCTCGGAGGGATCTTCCCGCTGGGCGAAACCCCGATCTACACGGCCTCGAAGTTCGGGCTGCGCGGGGCGATGCTCGCCATCGGGCTCGACCTCAAGAACAAGGGCATCCTGGCCGGAGCGGTGCTGCCGTCGGCGACCGACACCCGGATGCTGCGCCAGGAGGCCGTGGAGGGCGGGAACTCCCTGCAGTTCCAGGACCCGCCGCAGCAGCCCGCCGACGTGGTGGCTGCCGTGATGAGCCTGCTCGACAAGCCCCGACTGGAGGCGTACCCGCGGACCGGTGAGTCCCGGCTGGTCCGCCTCGCGATGCTGGCGCCGAACATGCTGCCGAAGCTCTTCCCGCTGTTCCGCAAGCGGGGCGAGCGCGGCATGGCCCGCTACTTGGAGGATCTACGCCGCCGCGGACTGGCCCGCCAGGTCGACGGACGCTGGGAACTGGCAGAAGAAAGCTGAACGTCGACGAGACTCGCCACGATTGGCATGGAACTGGCATGGTCGGCCCGGACCGCGATCTCAGTGACGTCGGCGGGTCCGGGGAGCTGTGTCAGCACCGCGTGAATTCGCCGCCGACGCCTGAACTGGGCGCGGCGAGGGTACTGGCGATGGGCGGAACGTATCGGCGCACAAGGTTCCCCCTCTTGGTTGTGCCAGGTCGCTGCCGTCAGCGTGACAGCGGCAGGGGGACGCGCGGCGGGTTGTTGTCGGCCCGTGACGGCATGTCCTCGATGATGCCCGGCCCGCGTGGCCGAGTGTCCGGCCGTGGACGCCACGATAGGGGCCGCCCTGATCAGCGGCATCGCGACGCTACGCGGCGCCGTCCGTCCTGACAGTGGACGGCGATGGCGAAGTTGAGCAGGCCGGCCGTGATGCGTGGGAGGCGGGCCGACGTTGCTGGTGTGGGTCATGCGGCGGGTCATCAGGGCATCCGGCGCCGTGGCGCCGCCGCATCCGTTCCAGCCCCGCCGAAGGGTGCCGCTGCCTGGCCTGGCCGGCCTGTCTCTCAACGTTCCGAGTTGGAGCTCCGTGGGATTCGATATCGTCCCAGCGGCGGTGTGATCTTTGGGGGGGGCGTATGAAGGATGCAGGCACGGAGACGGGGATACCTGAGTCGAGTTGTCTGGTCGGCAGCTGGCTGGTCGGCGGCCGGAATCCGATGCAGGCCGTGATGGGCGAAACTCTGGCACTGGCCGAGGACGGCTATCTGCGGGCGACAGCCTACGAAGACGGCTACGTGCTACTTCCCGGCCCCCGGTCCGCGGCCGGGCTTCCCCCGGACCGGGCCGCCCTGCTGGACGCGATCCTAGGCAGGGACGGTGAGCTGCGGCTCCGGCGCGAACCCCGTCCGCCGGCCTCCCCCCGCGGTACCAGGATCAGCCTCGCGCAGATTCAGGAGAGCGTTACCAAGTCTGCCCGTGAGCGCGGCTACTTGGCCCGACCGTATTACGTGCTGTTCAGCATGGCGATTGCCGTACTGTCCGGGGGGTTCCTGATGTGGAGGGGGAACATTTCCACGGCTCTCCTGCTGTGCGTGGCAGCGGCATTGCTGGGCGCGTGGTCGCTCCGGAAGGTTCATATCAGCAAGGCTGGTGCCGCCGAGCAACGACGTCTCCTCGCGCTGCAAGACAGTCTCCGGCATCCGAGTCGGCCCGCACATCCGGCGGCGGAAACCTCGCTCGGTTATCGTCTGCTGCCCTGGGCCACTCTTCTGCTCGACGGTGACGATTTCGGTCGTTGGTACGCCGACAACCTGCTCGACGTCGAGTTGCCCCGGTGGTGGACGCAGGAACCGGACGGCCAGGACCCGACCTTGCGGTTCGTCTCCCACGAAGGGATGAAGGGGCTCCTGCATTCACTGCTGCACCAGGTCGGCCCGTAGTGAGATGCTCGCATCTCGGTACCCCAACACGTTCGGTGACGGAGATCAGCCGGTCTGGAGGCAGGGTCGCTTGTTGGTCTCATGCGTGGGCCAGGGCGTCGTGTCCAACGGGCTTGGCCTTCGAGGCCGGTCGGAGGCTGAGGGGATCAGCTGGTGAGGCCGCTGCGGTAGGCGTGGATGACGAGTTGGACGCGGTCGCGGGCGTCGAGTTTGGTCAGGAGCCGGGCGACGTGGGTCTTCACCGTGCCGGTGCCGATGTAGAGCCGTTCGGCGATTTCGGCGTTGGTGAGTCCTTCGGCGACGAGCAGGAGCACTTCATGTTCACGGGGGGTGATGAACTCGGGCAACTGTGGCCTTTGTTGACCGTGTCGTGGCTGAGCCGGCCTGTCGAGGTATGCCGCGATGAGCCGTTTGGTGACGCGTGGCGCGAGCAGTGCCTCGCCCTGGGCGACGGTGCGGACGGCGGACAGCAGGTGGTGGGGCGGTGCGTCCTTCAAGAGGAAGCCGCTGGCCCCGGCCTGCAGGGCGCCGAAGACGTACTCGTCCAGGTCCAAGGTGGTGAGCATCAGGACACGGGCGTGGCTGGCGGCGATGATACGGCGGGTGGCCTCGATGCCGTCCATCTCGGGCATCCGAATGTCCATCAGGACGACGTCGGGCCGGTGTTCGGCGGCTGCTGCGACGGCGTCCCGGCCTGTTGCGACGCTGCCGATCGACGTGAGGTCCCGGGCGGTGTCCACGATTGCGCAGTCGGCGGTAGAGGGGGAAGATGCTGCAGTACCGACCGGAGGCCATCGACGGCTGCCTCGCCGGAACCGACCTGGCCCTGGACCTGTGAGCGTCGGGTCGACGGACCCGAAATTGGGCGAAGCCCAAAGCTGCTGGTCAGCTACGGTGGCGGCATGACTGACAGCCTGCCCGAGGACGTAGCCGGCGTGCTTGACCTCGTCCTGAACCCGGACGAGCCTATTCACGTCGTCCTCCGACGGCAGGTGCCCCAACTCAGGGTGCAATCCCGCTGTGAGTGCGGTTGCGGCACTGCCTACTTCGACCTTGACGCCGACGCGGTGGAGCCCGCGCCAACGGGTCCCGGCACCGTCGTGGCTGCCGACGTGCAGTTGTTCACCGAAACCGGCGAGTGCCCTGGCGAGGTCCTGGTCTTCGCGCAAGGCGGCTACCTCTCATGGCTGGAGGTCTGTTCTTGGAGCGATGACGTCGAGGTGAGTCTCGCCGCGGCGCGGCGCTGGCTACAGCCATCGTCCTGAACCCGAGCCGGTAACAGCCGGCGGTCTCGGACCCTGACGCCGTCACCACGAGCCGACCGACATCACGAGTTCAAGTTCAGTACCTCCGGGAAACGGGAGCGATACGAGTTCCCCCCGGCGACTCAGTGCTGCTCGTCCAGCGTCGACGACGGGCGGGTCCGGCCAGTCCGCTTTCGTAGGCGGCGATGACGAGTTGGGCCCGGTCTCTGGCTCCCAGCTTCGTCAGTAGGTGGCTGACGTGGGTCTTGACCGTGCCAACGTGCGTGGGCCGGTGGCGGTTCCAAGGGCCAGGCGTGATTCCTGGACCCTTGCGGACGCGGTCGTGAACGGTCGTCGTACGCGTCAGCTGGTCCGCAGACCCACCGCCAGCGTCAGTTCAAGGACCCGGTGGGGCGATGCGAGGTCTGGAAACAGCTCTCGCAGCTGTGACATCCGGTACCGGACCGTCTGGGGATGGACGAACAACGCCGCCGCTGCCTCGTCGCGCCTGCCTTGGTGCAGCAGCCACGCCCGCAGCGTTTCCTCCAGCCGCAGTGCGGTCGCGGCAGGCAAGGTCTGCAACGGGGCGAGGGCTCGGGCACGCAGGTCCGCGAACGCGTCCGTGTCGGCGCTCAGCACCAGCTCGGGCAGGTGGTCCTCGGTGTCGCGAATGTCGGGGGAGAGGGAGCGCGCGCGTACGGCTCGTGCGTACGAGGCGGACGCACGAGTCCATGGCCGGGCCGGACCGACCACGGCGGTGCGGTCGGTCAGCTGCCGCAGGAGATGTGATCGGTCGGCATCGGGGACGAGCAGCACACCGGTGGCGTCCGGCAGATCGTCGAGGACCAGTGTGCTCGGGTCGAGTGTGCGGTAAGCAGGCCGGGCCTGGGCGGAGGGCAGCAGGACCGCGGTCAGCGAAACGGGAGGCTGCCACCCGGCCCGTTGCGCAGAGGCCAGCAGCACGTCCGGGGCGGCGCCGGCGAGGAGGTCGCGAGCCAGGTGCTCCAGGTGGCGCTCGTGGGCCCTGCCCCGGGCGGCCAGTTCGTCGGCGTGGCCCGCGGCGCTCGCGGCGGAGAGCTCGTCGATGTAGGCGAAGGTCAGCTCGGCGAACTTGGCGACCTCGGCGGCGGGCAGACCGGCGGGTACGGCACCCGCTGCCAGGCATCGCCAGGCCACGCGGGCGCCGACGCGGTAGGCGCTGAGCAGGGCGTCCATCGAACGGCCGTCGCGGACCTCGCCGCGGCCCAGCTCGTATGCCGCGTCACCGGCGTCACCGCCCGTGGCCTTCCCGCTCGCGAGGTCCAGGTAGTGTCCCAGGGCGGTGCGGACGGCTCGGCGGATGGTGGCGCCCATGTGGCCCGTAAGGGCGTTGGCGTAGGGAGGGACCTCGTCGATGATCGCCTGGACGACCTCGTCGGCGGTGGTCTTCAGCGCGGCCCGAAGGGCGGTGACCGTCGTCTCATCCAGGACCAGTTCGCTGGCCCTCTCGATTGCATGACTCATGTCTTTGTTCCCTGCGAACAATTCAACCAACCAGATTCACATCCTGCGGTCAGGACTTTACGCCTCAAGGCGCAGCAAGCTGGAGTCATGACGAGTGCAGCCCTCCGCAGCAGGGCGTGGAAAATGCTGGAGATGGTCACGACGCCGCTGCTGCCGTCGGACTACCTCGACCTGTTCAGCCCGCTGCGGGCGGGCGCTGACCTGCGGGGGCGCATCGAGGCCGTGCACCCCGAGACGCCTGACGCCGCGACCGTCGTGATCAGACCGGGACGGGGCTGGCGCGGCCACACGGCCGGTCAGTACGTGCGGATCGGGGTGGACGTCGACGGGGTGCGCCTGTGGCGTGCCTACTCCATCACCTCGCCGACCAACCGCCAGGACGGCCGCGTCACGATCACCGTCAAAGCGATCCCGGACGGCAAGGTCAGCAACCACCTGGTCCGCAGGGCGAAACCCGGCACACTGATCCAGCTCGACCAGGCGAGCGGTGACTTCGTGCTGCCGAAGGCCAAGCCCGCCAAGGTGCTCTACCTGACGGCCGGCAGCGGGATCACGCCCGTGATGGGCATGCTGCGCGACACCGAGTTCGACGACGTCGTCATGGTCCACTCCGCGCCGCAGCCGCATGACGTGATCTTCCGCAATGAACTGCACGACCTGGTCGCGGACAAGAAGCTCCAGCTCACCGAGGTGCACACCGATACCCACGGCATGCTCGACATCGCCCGTCTCGATGAACTCGTGCCCGACTGGACCGAGCGCGAGACCTGGGCCTGCGGGCCCGCGGGTCTGCTCGACGCCGCTGAGAAGCACTGGAGCGAGCACGGCGTCCCAGAGCGCCTGCACACCGAACGCTTCCGCCCCAGCGTCATCGCCACGGGCGACGGTGGCGAGGTCACCTTCCGTACCACCGGCAAGACCGTCGACGCGGACGGCGCCACCCCGTTGCTGGACATCGGCGAGGAGGCCGGCGTGCTCATGCCGTCCGGCTGCCGCATGGGCATCTGCTTCGGCTGCGTCACGCCGCTCAAGGCGGGCGCCGTCCGCGACCTGCGCACCGGCGAGATCACCGAGGCCGAGCCGGGCGTCCTCATCCAGACCTGCGTGTCCGCCGCGGCGGGCCCCTGCGACATCGAACGGTAGGAGCACCTTGACCGCCATCGACCCCACCGCCCACCTGACCGAGGAGCAGATCGAGGAGCTCGGCCGCGAGCTGGACGCGATCCGCGACGAGGTGATCGCCGGCCGCGGCGAGAAGGACGCCGCCTACATCCGCAAGGTCATCTCGGCACAGCGCACGCTCGAGCTGGTCAGCAGGGGCGTACTGCTGTTCTCGATCTTCCCGCCCGCGTGGCTGCTCGGCACCGCCGGCCTGTCCGTGGCGAAGATCATGGACAACATGGAGATCGGCCACAACATCCTGCACGGTCAGTGGGACTGGATGCGAGACCCGAAGATCCACTCCACCACCTGGGAGTGGGACCACGTCTCGCCGGCCGACCAGTGGAAGCACTCGCACAACGAGCTGCACCACACGTACACCAACGTGATCGGCAAGGACAACGACCTCGGCTACGGCATCATGCGCGTCGACGAGGACCAGAAGTGGCACCCCTTCCACCTCGGCCAGCCGCTGTGGAACTTCATCAACGCCTGCTTCTTCGAGTACGGCATCGCCGCCTACGACCTCGAGCTCGGCAAGAACCTCCACAAGCGCCGCCGCAAGAACCCGGAGTTCCGCGCGCGGGCCAAGGCCGTGGGCCGCAAGATCCGCAAGCAGGTGCTCAAGGACTATGTGATCCACCCGCTGCTGTCGGGCCCGTCGTTCCTCCCCACGCTCGCCGCCACGTTCACCGCGAACCTGGTCCGCAACCTCTGGTCCCACTCGGTGATCATGTGCGGGCACTTCCCCGAGGGCGTACAGGTCTTCGAGCGCCGGTCGATCAGCGGCGAGACGCGCGGCCAGTGGTACCTGCGCCAGATGATGGGCTCGGCGAACATCAGCGGCAGCAAGGCCATGCACTTCATGACCGGCAACCTCTCCCACCAGATCGAGCACCACCTGTTCCCGGACCTGCCGAGCAACCGGTACGCCGAGGTCGCGGTAAAGGTGCGCGCGCTGTTCGAGAAGTACGAGCTGGAGTACGTCACCGGGCCCCTGCCCAAACAGGTGTTCTCCGCGTGGCGCAAGGTCTTCCGGCTCTCGCTGCCGAACAAGCAGCACAAGGAGCCCGAGGTCAAGACGCCGGACCGCGAGCGGGAGCTCGTCGCCGCCTGATTCCCGGCATGGGTTCAGATCTTTCGGCCGTACCGGCGGCACCGTCAGGACAGGCGGCCTGCCTGGCCCCTCCCGCTGACCTGCGGCTCCGGGAGGGGAGATCTGTCGTTGGTGAGCGCGTGAGCTCCGCGCGGGCGACACGGCCGTAGTCCACAGCGCTCACAATGCCCGCGGCGCTGCCGCCGAATCCACTCCGCGTTACTGCCCTTGCAAGCCCTGGCTGCGGCTGGAGCCTGATCCGGCAGATGATCAAGGCGTTCTACGCCGCCGGGTCGTGCCAGGCGGCGACGAGATCATGGAAGCGTGAGAAACGGGGGCCGGGTACGGTCTCACCGGTGAGCGTTGTGCCGTTGAGCCAGCAGACGTCGAAAACGTCGGTCTCGGTGTCGAGGAGGCAGCACACACCACCGGTGGTGGCGGTGAGGTCGGTGAACGTCTTTCTTACGCTCGCGGACTGCACGAACATCCGGCTCATGCTCGACGTAGCTGCCGTGAACTGCAGCGATGCGAAGTTCGGGTGCCATGCGGGTGAGAATCTGACCGTCAGATAGATGTACCCGACGGCCACGCGCCCCTCCTCATCGATACCGTCGCGGGCGAACTCGAGCATGGCGTCGTCGACGACGAAGAGGATCGAGGTGTCCAGTTCGAGCGGGCCGCCTGCTGAACAGTCGACCGGTTCGGTCTTGAACGCCGAGGTGAACGGCAGGATGAGGTGTTCTCCGCCCGGCAAGGTCACCGGGAGCCCTGGCGTGGCGCGGCCTGGGGGAGCGAGCTCGGCCAGCCGGGTCAGTGCCCTTGCGACGTTCCGAGGGCGCATGAAGATCTCGTAGCTGTAGTCCAGCCCCATACCGCCCCGCCTCCCCCTGACCTGGACCGGCATCGTTTCACCGTCTGGACCGGCGGCCAAGTTGATTTCGGGGCGGCCCGGCCTCCCCCGCAGAAGCGTGTACCGATCACACCATGCCGAGTGTGTTGATGCCGGTGGACTCGAATGCGCGGTGGTTGAGGTACGCAGGGACGGTGCCGGCCCGTGTTTCGCCGGCACCGTCCCTCGCTCCTTCGCCCTGGCGCGGAGCTCGTCAGTCCACGTTCACCACCTTCCACAACTGGCTGTCGGCGTTCGTGTCCGTGTTCTGGACGAGCTGAGTGCCTCCCGAGGACACGTCGAGCACCTTGTCGCTGTTCACGTTCTTGATCTTGTAGTAGCCGTTTCCGGTGGCGACCAGTGTCCAGCGCTGGTCCGCGGCGTTGGTGTCGGACGACTGGACGATGGACGCGCCATCCGCGGTGGAAACACCGCTGACGTCCATGACCAGGGCACTGTTGCGGCTGACGACCTTGTAACTGCCGTCACCCACCGGGACGAAGCGCCAGTTCTGGTTCCCGGCTCCGGAGTCGCTCCACTGAATGATGTTGGCTCCGGCGGTCAGCGATCCGCCTGACACATCGACCGCCTTGTTGCTGCCCTTGTTGACCACCTTGTAGTTGGCGTTCGTCGCGGGGAACTGAATGGAGGCGAACGCGTCCAACGCGCAGACGGCGGAGGAGGCGGCGGTGTTCTTCGTCCCGGTGCACACCACCCTGATCGTGTGCGGGCCCGCGGCCAGGTTCGTCTTCTCGAACAGCGGCACCTGCTTCGTCACCGTCGGGGCGTAGGCGTCGATGCCCGCCTGGGTCAGGGTGCCGTCGATGTAGACGTCCACCTTGCCCATGTTGGGCTGCGTCATGCTCAAGTACCGCACGCCCGTGCCGGTGAACGAGAACTCGGCGTAGTTGCCCGCGGTGCCCGTGTACTTCTCGGACCCGTTCATGTCCTTCGTGTCGTTCCAGTTCGACCAGGTCCCGGAGTAGGTCACGCCCGCGGCCTTGTCGTCGACGTGGTTCCAGCGCTGCCGCACGATCGCCTTCGACGCGGGGGACGCGTTCCCCTGGGCGTCCACGACGTAGAGCCGGTAGTCACCCGCCGTCTGCGGGACGCTGATGCTCGTCGAGGTGCCGCTCGCGCTGGTCATGGTGGGACCGGCGGCGAACGTCGTCGTACCGGCGGGAGCCAGCCACAACGTCTTCGCCGCGTCCTTGGGGCTGTGCACCGGAACGGTCATCACGCCCGTACCGGCGAACGTGCTCGCGGGCAGGGTGTAGTCCTGGAGAGCCACTCTGCTCTGGGGGACGAGGTTCTTGTAGGCGTCCTCCAGACCTGCGTTCAGGGCGATGCTGTACGCCTGCGACGGCCATACGTTGTCCCCGTAGCCCCGCACGTCCGTGATCGTGCTGTTCGGGATGTTCCTGCCGGCGATCTTGTTGACGGTGCCGTAGTTGTTGGTGAGGCTCAGGTCGTGCTGCCGGCCCCAGGTGCCGGAGTTGATGGCGAAGTACACGCCCGGATCGACGTCGAGCACGTTGTCGTGCTCGTTGATGAAGGCGGAGCCTTCATCGGGGTGCAGGCCGTACTTGTGGCCGGCCGGAACGCCCTTGATGTAGTTGCTGCTGATCTCCGTTCCCGGCTGGCTGCCCAGCGTGTAGATGGGAGCGGAGTCGCCGAGCACCTGCATCGTGTCGAAGATCTCGTTGTATTTGATGGTGTTGTTCTTTGCCGTGGTGGTCGGGTTCCCGGGATTGACGGAGTTCGTCGAACCGTCGAAGTTCCACCACCCCCAGCCGAGCGTGATGCCCGCCCACGGGGACTTCTCGATCCGGTTGTGCTGCACGGAAAGGGAATCGACGAAGTACGCGGACACCGGGCTGGACCCCTCGAACAGCACCGCGCTGTCGTAAAGGTAGTTGTCCGTGACGGTGATGTTCTTGCAGAGGCCTTCGACGTTCACCGGGTACTTCTCGTTGTTCGTCGAGGTGTAGTCACCGATGTACACGTGCTGGGGGTGTCCCACTGTGATGGCGGACCCGGCGAGGTCATTCGTGACGTTGCCGGTCAACTGCGTGTCCGTCACGTCGTTGGCCAGGGTGATTCCGTCGGCGCCGGTGTGCTGCACCGTGTTGCCCTGTAGGACGATCCCGTCGGCGTTCTCGATCTGGATGGCCGCGGGCGGCAGGTCGACGTTGCGGTAGGTGTACGCGTGGAAGTTCTTCCTGGCGTACACGTTGGTGCTGGCGTTGCCCTGCTGGCCCTGGCGGAAGACGGAGCCCGCGACGTTGACCAGGTTCCAGTCGGAGTGCTCGATCGTGAGCCCGGAGAACGTGATGTTCCGCGCGTGGTCGGTCGTGGACGTGCCGGCGACGTGGATGAGGGTGGAGAGGTTGTTCGGCGCGAAGACCTGCGCCGTCGTCATGTCATCGGAGCTGGACTTGTAGTAGTACAGCGTGTGGGTGCTCTTGTCGAAGTAGAACTCGCCCGGCCGATCCAGGAACTCGAACGCGTTCATGATCGTGTGGCTGCCGCTGCCGCTGCCGCTGCCGCTGCCGCTGCCGCTGCCGCTGCCGCTGCCGCTGCCGCTGCCGCTGCCGCTGCCGCTGCCGCTGCCGCTGCCGGCGACGAAGCCGGCGTACGCCGATCCCTGGGCCATGGCCGCGCCAGGTTCCTGGAACAAGGCCACGCGATTGGCGCCGTCCGAGCTCGTGGTGATCTGGCGGACTCCGACGATGGCCGTGTTCCAGGTGCTCTCCGACTTGATCTCGACGTCGTCCTAGTTGGAGGCGATGGCGGGCAGATCGGAGAGGCTGTACTTGGCTCCGTCGCACTGCGAACCCGACTCCCAGGCCCAGGGAGCCTGGCCTGCCGTGACGCTGTAGGTCCCGTAGCATCCGGCCGAGTTGATCGTCTTCGACGCCATCTGAGCGCGCTTGTCGTTGACGTAGAGCGCGCGGAGCTTGTCGTTCCGGTTGAGGGTGGCCTTCCAGATGTTCCCGCTGTGCTGGGTCCAGCCGGTCACCTGAACGCCGCCGTCCAGCACCGGCTTCTCGTTCTGGTAGGCGGCGTACACGACATGGTGGCCGTTCGTTCCGGAATCGGCCGACGTGAAGTCGATGGTGCCGCTCACCGGGTAGGTACCGCCCCGGAGAAAGACGTTGATGTCCCCGGTCATGTCGCTGTCGACCGTGCGCACCACGTCACGTGCGTGTTGCAGGGTCTTGAACGGCGCTGTGATCGTGCCCGCGTTGGAGTCGTCACCGCTGGGGGAGACGTAGTAGGTGGCCTGGGTCGCGGCCGAGGCGGGTGTCGATGTGGTGAGGGAGGTCAGCACGGTGGCCGAGAGCGCCATCGTGAGCGCTGCCGGGAGGAGGCGCGGGCCGCGGGCGGCTGGGTGTCTGCCCCTCTTCGGGGTGCGGGTGTTCGGGGACGTGAACATCGGCGGCTCCAGAAGGTGTGCTCGGACGACGGCTGCGGTGCCGCCGTGCCGATCAGGAACGGCGGGGGTGCCGCTCCTCGTCTGCGGTGGGCACGTCGGCCCTGATGAGGCCCTGCGCGCGCAGTTCGGCCCAGAGGCCGTCGGGGACAGCCCGGGCGTGGAGTGCGACGTTGCGCCGGACCTGGTCGGCCGTGCGCATGCCCAGGGTGACGTTGACGACCGCGGGGTGCGTATGGGGGAAGGCGATGGCGGCGGCCGGCAGAGTGGTGCCGTACCGCTCGCAGATCTCGGCGATGGCCAGGGAGCGCCGCACCAGGTCGGTCGGGGCGTCCTGGTAGTCGTACTTCATGCCCTCGGCGGGCCGGTCCTTGGAGAGCAGGCCGGAGTTGAAGACGCCGACCGCGACGACACTTTTGCCGTGGGCCTGCGCGGCGGGCAGGACGTCGTCGAGGGCGGACTGGTCGAGGAGCGTGTAGCGGCCGGCCAGCATCACCACGTCGGCGGCGGTCTCGCGCAGGAAGCGGGCGAGCATGGCGGACTGGTTCATGCCCGCGCCGATCGCCCCGATCACGCCTTGGTCGCGGAGTTCCGCGAGGGCGGGCATCGCCTCGTCGGCGGCCTGTTGCCAGTGGTCGTCGGGGTCGTGGAGGTAGACGACGTCGAGGCGGTCCAGGCCCGTGCGCACCAGCGTTTCCTCGAGGGAGCGCAACACGCCGTCGCGGCTGAAGTCCCACTGCCGGCGCAGGTCGTCGCGGACGACGAACCCCTGGTCGTCGACGCCCCGCGGGTGTTCGTTGGGGACGAGAAGGCGGCCCACCTTGGACGAGACGACGTACTGATCGCGGGGTCGGTCGCGCAGGGCGGCGCCGAGCCGGCGTTCGGAGAGGCCGAGGCCGTAGTGCGGCGCGGTGTCGAAGTAGCGGATGCCCGCGCCCCAGGCGGCGTCGAGGGCGGCCGAGGCACCATGGGCGTCGGTCACCCGGTAGAGGTTGCCGATCACCGAGGCGCCGAAGCCCAGTTCGGTGACCTCGACGGGGGTGTGAGGGATCTTCCGGCGGCGCAAGAGGTGCTCCTGAGAGGGTCGTTCAGCGTCGGACGTGGGCCGTCGCGCCTGCGATGAGCGCTTCGACCTCGGTGAGGGTGGCCATGGAGACATCGCCGGGAGTCGTCATCACCAGGGCGCCGTGGGCCGTGCCGTAGGCGAGGGCGCGTTCCAGGGAGTGGCCGGCGAGCAGGCCGTGGATCAGCCCGGCGGCGAAGCCGTCGCCGGAGCCGATGCGGTCCAGGACGTGCAGGCCGGGCATGACAGGGCCGGCGACGTAGCCGGTGCCGGCGGACCAGGCCGCCGAGGTACAGTCGTTGACGCCCGCCGAGGGCACCTCGCGCAGGGTCGTCGCGAATACCTGGGCAGCGGGCAGCAGATCGGCCAGGGCGGCGAGGGCGTCCGGCACCTCGTCGGCCGTGAACCGCACGGCCCCGGATGCCTGCCCGCCAGACCGAGTGCGCCCACGATCACGTCGGCGTGGCGGGCCAGGCGCAGTTCGGTCTCGCGGGCCCGCTCCGGTCTGCCGCGGCCGGCCCACAGGCTGGGGCGGTAGTTGGGGTCGTCGGAGACGGTGACGCCGTGGCGGCGCAGCGGGCGCCGCCCACGGACAGGGCGCGGCCGCCGGGGCGGCCGAAGCGGGATCGGGCACGGTCAGGACCGGCACGATCCGCGCGTCGGCGACTTTGGCGGAGAGGTCGGCGCTCATCGGCCCAGCCAGCCGCCGTCGACCGGAAGGACGGTGCCGTGGACGTAGGCGGCGGCGTCCGAGGCCAGGAATACGGTGGCGCCCGCGAGGTCGTCGGCGCTGCCCCAGCGGGCGGCCGGGATGCGGTCCAGGATCGCCTTGCTGCGAAGCGGGTCGTCCTGGAGGGCCTGGGTGTTGTCGGTGGCGATGTAGCCCGGCGCGATGGCGTTGACGTTGACGCCGTGGGGCGCCCACTCGTTCGCCAGCGCCTTGGTGAGACCGGCGACACCGTGCTTGGCGGCGGTGTAGCCGGGGACGGTGATCCCGCCCTGGAAACTCAGCAGGGAGGCGGTGAAGATGACCTTCCCCCGGCCCCGTGCGACCATCGACGCACCGACCGCCCGGGCCAGCGCGAACTGGGCGCTCAGATTGACCTGGAGGACCAAGTCCCAGTCCTCGTCCGTATGTTCAGCCGCGGGGGCCCGACGGATCGTACCTGCGTTGTTCACGAGGATGTCCACCGGACGCTCCCGGCCCGCGAGATCAGCGCCCAGCGCCCGGACGGCCTCGGGGTCGGCGAAGTCGGCGCGGATCGCCGCGAAGCTGCGCCCGGCGGCAGTCACGTCCTTCTCCACCGCGCTGCCGGACTCCTCCAGCGAGGCGCTCACCCCGATGACGTCCGCGCCGGCCTCGGCCAGCGCGCGGGCCATGGCCCGGCCGATACCGCGCCGGGCTCCGGTGACGACGGCGAGTCTTCCGGTGAGGTCGAAGGCGTTCATACGGCGGTCTCCTGGGCCTCGTCGGTGCAGTCCACCAGGATCTTCATCACGTCACCGCCGCCCTCCAGCGCCTCGAACGCGGCCGGTGCCTGCGTGAGCGGCACGACCTTGCTGATCAGCCGGTCGGCGGGAATGGTGCCGTCGGCCACCAGCGCCACCGCCTTCTCGAAGTCGGAGCGGTCGTACAACCGGGCTCCGACGAGGGTGAGTTCGCGCCAGAAGAAGCGGTGCAGGTTCACCTCGCGGGGCCGGGAGTGGATCGCGACCAGGCACAGCCGGCCGCGCACGCCGAGCACGTCGACCGCGGTGTCCACGCCTCCCGCGGCGCCGGACACCTCGAAGGCGACGTCCGCTCCCGCGTCGCCGGTCCACTGCCGGACCAGCTCGGCCAGGTCCTCGGCGGCCGGGTCCCACACGGTCAGCCCCAACTCCTCGGCGAGCAGCCGCCGGTGGGCGCTCAGCTCCACCACGCGGACGTCCGCCCCGGCGGCCCGGGCCACCAGCGCGATCAGGACGCCGACCGGACCGCCGCCGACCACGACGACCCGCTCGCCGGCGCGCACCCCGGCCCGGCCGACGTCGTGCACCGCGACCGCGGTGGGTTCGACGAGGGCGGCCCGGTCCAGTGGGAGGGAGTCGGGCAGCCGTATGAGAGTGGAGGCGGGCACGGTCCAGCGCTGCTGCATGGCGCCGGGGGAGTCGATGCCGATGAAGTCGAGGTGCTGGCAGATGTGCTGGTGACCCGCGCGGCAGGCCGGGCAGGTGTCGTCCCAGCGCAGCGGCATCACGGTGACCGCGTCACCGGGTGCCCAGTCCTCGACGTCGGGGCCCACTCGGACGACACGGCCGGCCGTCTCGTGGCCGAGTACGGCGGGCACGGTGACCCGGGCGTCCATGTCGCCGTGGAAGATGTGCAGGTCGGTGCCGCAGATACCGACGTAGGCGGGGGCCAGCTCCACCTCGCCGGGGCCGGGGGGTGTGCTGAGGACCGGTGCGGTGTCGAGGGTGCGGGCGGCCAGATAGCGGGTTGCGAGTGTCACGGGGCAGAGTCCCTTCGGCGCAGACCGGCGGCGGATGCCGAGGCTCGGCATCCGTGGTGATGTGTTCTGCGCGGGTTCGGCGCGATGTTCGGTGGGGGGTGTTCAGCTCGTTCGGGCCGTCGTGTCTCCCTCTCCGGCGACGGGCGCAAGGCCGTAGAACGCGGTGGCGGTTCCGGCGAGGAGCGCGTCGATGTCGCTCTCGCTCCAGCCGGTGAGCAGCTCGTCCACGGTGGCGGCCCACCGGTTCCAGCCTCCGGCCAGGTTGGCGACCGGCCAGTCCGAGCCGAACATCAGCCGCTCGGGGCCGAAGGCGGAAAGCAGCACGTCCCAGACGGGGCGGATGTCGGCGGTGGTCCAGTGGGTGTGGTCGGCCTCGGTGATCAGCCCCGAGACCTTGCACACCACCTGAGGGTGCGCTGCCAGCTGCCGCGTCCGGTGTTCCCAGTCCGCGATGTCCTGCCGGGCGATGTCCGGCTTGCCCGCGTGGTTGAGGACCTGGGGCAGGTCGGGGAAGCGTTCCGCGAGCCGGATCGCCTGGTCGAGCTGGTGGGCGCGCACGAGTACGTCGTAGCGCAGTCCGCGGTCCCGGACGGCGCGCAACCCGCGTTCCACGTCGGGGCGTTGGAGCCAGTTCGGGTCCGTCTCGCCCTGGACGAGGTGGCGCAGGGAGCGCAGGTACCCGCCGCCCGGCCGGGCGAGCAGCTGGTCGAGCACGTCACCGATCGCCGGGGTGGTGAGGTCCGCCCAGCCGACCACGGCCTGGATCAGCGGCTCCCGTTCGGCGAGCGCGAGCAGGTCCTCGGTCTCGGCGACCTCCGCGACGCACTGTACGACCACCGAGCCGCGCAGCCACCGGCCCGCGATGGGGTGGGTGGCGGTGGAGTGCAGGTCGTCCGGGGTGAAGGTGCGGCGGATCGATGCCACGTCGGGGTCGTCGAGCCAGGGTTGCGGGCGCTGGGCGAGGTCCCACAGGTGGTGGTGGGCGTCGACGAGCACGGATGTGTTCACGGGGTGATCCAAGTCGGGTCGGGTTGGTGCGGGCCGGGTCAGGCGGTGGTGTCTTCGCCGGGCGGACTCAGGTGCCAGATCTCGGGGAGCTCGCTCCACTGGCGGCCCTCGCCCCGGTCGGGGAAGGGTTCCTGGCACGGGTCGGTGAGCTTCCACCAGCGCTGGGTCTCGGGGTCGGCCTCGATGGACGCCATGTCCGCCTCGAAGTCCTCGCCGTGGTACTCCATGTAGGCGAACAGCACGTCACCGTGGAGGAAGATGCTGTAGTTGCGGATGTTCGCCCGGTGCAGGGCGGCTTCGACGCCCGGCCAGACGGCGGAGTGCAGCCGGAGGTACTCCTCTCGGTGTTCGGGGCGGAGTCTGATGGTCTGGGCGATGCGCTTCATCGGGGCCTTCCTTCGTGGATACCCCGGCCTTCAGGCCGGGGAGGAAACGAAGCTCCTGTGGAGCAGGGCAGGAGAAGTTGGTTCGTCGCCCGGGCCGACGGCCACCGCACACCGGCCGACACCCAGCGCTCACACGGGAGCTGATAGCGTGTGAGATATGGCGGCGCAGGTTAAGCGGGCGTTCAAGTACCGCTTCTACCCCACGGGCGAGCAGGCGGCGGAGCTGTCGCGCACGTTCGGCTGTGTCCGCCTGGTGTACAACAGGGCGCTGGAGGAGCGGACCCGGGCCTGGTACGGCGAGCAGCGCCGGATCTCCTACGTGCAGTCCTCCGCCGCGCTGACGCAGTGGAAGAAGAGCGAGGAGCTGGCCTTCCTGACCGAGGTGTCCTCGGTCCCGCTGCAGCAGGCACTGCGTCATCTGCAGACGGCGTTCGCCAACTTCTTCGCCAAGCGGGCGAAGTACCCGCGGTACAAGAGCCGGAAGAAGTCCCGGGCGTCGGCCGAGTACACCCGCAGCGCCTTCACGTGGCGCGACGGGCAGCTGACGCTGGCGAAGATGGCGCAGCCCCTGGACATCCGCTGGTCTCGCCCCCTGCTTGAGGGCGCGGAACCGACCACGGTGACCGTGTCCCGCGACGCGGCGGGCCGCTGGTTTGTGTCCCTGCTGTGCGAGGACGCTGTCGCCCCGGCCCCCGCCACGCATGCGGCGGTCGACGTCGACGCCGGGATCACCTCGCTGGTGACCCTGTCCACGGGGGAGAAGATCGCCAACCCGCGGCACGAGCGGCGGGATCGCGCCCGTCTGGCCCGCGCGCAGCGCGAGTTGTCGCGCAAGGCGAGGGGCTCGGCGAACCGGGAGAAGGCACGGCGTCGTGTCGCCAAGGTCCATGCGCGGATCGCTGACCGGCGCCGGGACTTCCTGCACAAGCTGTCGACTCGACTCGTCCGCGAGAACCAAGTGGTCGTGATCGAGGACCTGACCGTCCGCAACCTGCTGAAGAACGGGCGCCTGGCGCGCGCCATTTCGGATGCGGCCTGGACGGACCTGCGCATGATGCTGGAGTACAAGTGCGCCTGGTACGGGCGCGACCTCGTCGTGATCGACCGCTTCTTCCCCAGCTCGAAGCTGTGCGGGGCCTGTGGCATGGTCGCGGCGAAGCTGCCGCTGAACGTCCGTAAGTGGACGTGCGAGTGCGGCGCGGTGCATGACCGCGACGTGAATGCGGCACGCAACATCCTGGCCGCCGGGCTGGCGGCAGCAGCCTGTGGAGACGGTGTAAGACCTCAACGGGAGTCCTCCCGGACGGGGCGGTCGTCGGTGAAGCAGGAAACCCAGCGGGCGACCGCTGGAATCCCCCGCCTTTAGACGGGGGAGGAAGTCAAGCCGATTCCCCTGTTGCGTCGATGGTGTTGGTCCCGTCGGCCGTGGTGTCGAACGGCGTGCGGTAGCTGGGAACCCGGGTACGCAGCCCCAGCCGCAGGGTGAGCCGGATGCGCGTGGACGCGGGCAGACGGACCGTCAGAAACTCGCTGTCGCAGGGGATTTCGGTCTCGGTGACGTCCGGCTCGGTGTGGCCGTAGTCGTACATGTTCCCGATCCAGGCGTCGTCCGTGCAGGTCGTGTACCGGACGCCGGTGATGGTGTGCTCGGCGAACGCGCCCGCCTGGACGATGACCGTGCGGTCGGTGCCGGGGGAGAGGTTGACCAGTTCGACCGTGGTCGCCTCGGGGTCGATGGAGGTGACGAGGGCGGCGACATCGGCGGGCAGACCCGCGCGGCGGGCGTCGGCGTCGTGGTAGCGCAGCCGCGCCTGCTGCAGACCGCCCTGGTACACCACCTGCGGGCCGCCCCAGGTCAGCTGCACCAGGGCCTCGGTGGCCACCGGGTTGCACTGCTGCCAGACGTGGATGTCGGCCTCGGGCACGTCCAGGTCGCGGTAGCGGTCGATACGCCGTAGCCGGTGCCTGATCTGGGCCTGGGCGGCGGCGAGGATTCGCTCCGGGTAGTCGGGGTCGTCGCCGGCCAGGAAGGCGAACCACGCCTTCTCATGGCCGGACTCCTCCTTGGCGCGGAAGGGCCGCACGGTACGCCAGTCGATGCCGTCGGCCTCGCGCAGCCGCTCCAGCCGGGCGCGGTCGGACTCGGAGAAGGTGTGGTGCCACAGGGCCACCGGCACGGGGGGTGTGGCGGGGTTGTAGTCGAACCAGCCTGAGTCGTTGTGCCGGAACGGCAGATGGAGGGTGGGCGTGTCACGGTCCGGACCGAGTTCGACTGCCCACTTGGAGGGCAGGCTGGAGTCGGCCTCCGTGTGGGGCATGACCTTGGCGTGGTCGATGAGGGTGTCGAGCGAGGTCGCGACCATGGAGAGGTAGTCGTCGTCCCCGCTGACGGTCGCCGCCGCGAGCGCGGCCACACAGGCCGCGTGACCGAGGCTGTGCCAGCCGTGCGGCCAGGACCAGCCGTAGTGGCCGCCGTACCAGCGGCCTTCCAGGAGGCTGCCGACGACTCCGTCCGGGCCGACGTTGTCCGGGATCAGGCCGTCGTGCTGCCGGGTGCGCTCGCGCCAGGCGCCCACGTACTCGACGATCCAGTCCCGGTAGCGCTCCTCGCCGGACAGGATCCAGGCGTTGAGGACCAGTCCGGCCGCGGCGAGGTTGAGCGCGGTGTCGCCGACGCCCATACGGTCCCGCATCTGGTCGCCCAGCCGGGGGTCCGCCGAGAGCGGGTACGGGCCGTCCTGGGCCTCGGGGAGCCATTCGAGCGGGTAGCCGTAGGTCTCCGCTTCCTTGAGCAGCCAGGGGTAGACGTCGCCGTCGAACAGGCCGGTGCGGTCGGGGTCGCTGCCGTTGTGGGGACGGGTGATGATGCGGTGTTCGGGGTCGTAGTTGCCCTTGGCGGGGTCGACGTACAACTCGGCGAAGCGCAGGGCGCGCTCACGCCAGCGGTCGGGGGCGGCCATGCACAGGAAGTAGAGCAGCAGCAGGCTCTCGCCCTGGTGGAACCAGTCGTAGCCGCGCTCGTACTCGTCGCGCAGCATGTTCAGTTCGGTCAGCTGCTTGGTGACGCCCTCCCAGTGCTTCTCGCTGGCGGGCAGGAGGTCGTCGGCGCCGCCGAGGAGGTAGAGCTGGGGCCAGTTGAAGAAGACCTCGTAGAAGTCGTCCACGCCGTCGCGGGTGGTCAGCTGGTTGTTGTAGTTCAATCGGCCGTCGGGGCCGGTGAAGGCGTCCTCGAAGCGGCGCCAGGCGTGGTCGAGCAGATCGAACAGGGCGCGCTGTGCCACGGCCCAGCCGGGGGCTTCGAGCAAGGGGACCGTGGCCTGGACATCGGGTATCGAGTCGCCGGAGGCGTCGGGGTGCGGGCTGAAGGGCATGAGAGCGGTTACTCCTTGGTGGCGCCGGCGAGCATTCCGCTGACCAGGAAGCGCTGGGCGAACAGGAACACGACGAGGACGGGGGTGATGGCAACCAGCGTCGCCAGTGCCAGTTGCGGGCGTTGGATCGCGAGGTTGCCGACGGTCGGGTTGAACGAGGGCACATTGCTGAGGAGACTGCCGACGCCCACCTGGATCGGCATCTGGTCGCTCTCGGGCAGCATCACGTACGGCAGGAAGAAGTTCGTCCAGTTGGCGACGAAGCTGAAGAACCCGACCAGCGCGATGACGGGCGTCGCCAGTGGCAGGGCCACATGGCGGAAGACGCCGAACTCGGAGCAGCCGTCGATCCGGGCCGCTGCCAGGAGGTCCCTGGGCACGGCAGTGGTGAAGTAGATGTACGTCAGGTACACCCCGAACGGGTAGAACGAGTACGGCAGGATGATCGACCACATGGTGCCGATCAGGTGCACCGCGTTGATCTCCAGGAACAGCGGTACCACCAGCGTGGCGTTCGGCATCAGCATCACGACGAGGGTCGCGATCAGCAGCGCGTGCCGGCCGCGGAACTCGGTCATCGCCAGGGCGTACCCGGCCGGAATGGCCAGGCAGAGCGTGATGACCAGCGAGATGGCGGCGTAGACGGCGGAGTTGCGCAGCCACAGCAGGATGGCGTCGTCCTGGAAGGCGGTGAGCGCGTGCCAGTTGGCCGACAGCGCGTGCCAGGATCCGAAGGACAGCGGGTTGTCGTGGACCAGTTGCTGGTCGGTCTTGGTCGCCGCGAGCAGCAGCCACAGCACCGGCAGCACGAAGAACACCACGAACACGGTGAGCACGGTGCCCGCCAGCAGCCGGGAGGTCATGTGCTGCGGTGCTCGTCGGCGCTGCCGTCGTTCTCCGTGTCGGGTGCGGATCATGACACTCCGATCCCGTTCCGTGCGTGGTGCGTTGGCAAGGGGAGTGGGTCGTGTGTCAGTCGGCATCGAAGAACCCCGATCGTGCGACGAAGACACCGGCGACCGACACGCTGACGACCAGGAGCTCCACCGAGACCGCGGCGGCGCCGTTGATGTTGTTCATCTGGAAGGCGAAGTCGTAGGTGAGCTGGTTGAGCGAGTAGTCGCGGCCGGCCACGCCGTTGCTGGCGAGGGAGAGCAGCTGCGGCTCGACGAAGAGCTGCGCGCCGCCCGCGAAGGCCAGGATCACCATGTACACGATCCACTTGCGGAGCATGGGGATCTGCACGCGCCAGGCGGTCTGCCAGCCGTTCGCGCCGTCGATGCGCGCGGCCTCCATGACGTCCTTGGGGATGTTGTTCAGCGCGCCGTACATGACGACGATCCAGCCGCCCGCACCGGTCCAGAACGCGATGATCGTGAACAGCAGCGCGAGGTTGCCGGGGGCGATGACCTCGCCGAAGGTGTGGAAGCCCAGCGTCTCCAGCAGGGAGCTGACGGGGCTGACCGTCGGGTCGAGCATGAACAGCCACACCAGGACGCTCGCGGCACCGGCCAGGGCCCCGGGGATGTAGTAGAGGAAGCGCAGCGTCTGACTGACCGGCCC